>CAZMOW010000026.1:0-28075 GCA_964567975.1 uncultured Anaerolineales bacterium
GAAAGGCGCGCGACCTGCAGGGCGCCCTCCAGGCTCTGGCCGTTGCTATCCCCCTCTTTGCCCGAGACCACGACGACGGGGATGTCACAGAGATCGGGATCCCCCTTCATACTTTGGACAACCTCTGCTCCCTGTATATCCGGAAGGGCGAGGTCAAGCAGCAGCAGATCCGGCCGCCAACGGCGCGCAAGATCCAAAGCCTCTCGCCCCGTATAAGCCCCCTGAACCTGATAGCGCCGAACGGGATTGTCCAGGAGCCTGGTAAGGAGGCGCACAAAATCCTTGTCGTCGTCAACAACCAATATCTTATCCACCCCCTTGCCAAATCGCCGCAGCACACTCCAAAGCTCGTCCCGCTCCACCGGCTTGACCAGATAGCCATCCACCGTGAGTTGCTGGCGCCAGGATTCCTCACTGGGTAAAGGGCAGGCGATAAAGGGCACACGGGGTAGATCCCACGCACGCGCAGTACCCCGAAGCGTTTCCTCGTCGGCCTTCACGGAGCAAGTGTCGACAAACACGGCTTGGGGCAGGAATCGCTGGGCCACCTCCTGACCCTCCTGGAGATCCCGGGCGATGACTGTCCTGACGTCCCGCAGATGACGGGAGAGCAGGCCCATACCTGATACGCTTTTTGTTACCGCCAACAATATCCGCTGATTAGGCTCTAATTCCACAACATCCATCTCTTCATGGGGTTCCTTCCTTGCCGGCAGCATATCATCCGGCGCCTGCAGGGGAATCGTGAAAGAGAAAGTGCTGCCCTTGCCGAGCCCGCTCTCCACCCAGATGCGACCACCGTGCAATTCCACAAACTCTTTGCTGATCGCCAGCCCCAACCCCGTTCCCCCCTGCCCCTGACTCATCCTATCCTGTATCTGATGGAATTCCTGAAAGATCTTGGGAAGTTCCTCCTCGGCGATCCCCATCCCCGTATCGATCACGGAGAAACGCACCCGATCATCGAGGTTCTCTACACGCACTGTGACGCCCCCCTCCTCTGTAAAGCGTGCCGCATTGTTGAGGAGGTTGAACAGTACCTGGCGAATGCGCGTCGGGTCCAGCCAGAGTTCAGGGAGTTTGTCATCTATCTCCACATGTAGGACCAATCCGCGCGACTCGATCAGACTGCGGACCGTCTCGACGGCCTCTTTTACCAGCTCTACGGGAGTCACCTTCTCCAGTGCCAGGCCCATCTGATCCGCCTCGATGCGTGCCAGATCCAACACGTCGTTCACCAGATCGCCCACATGCACCGCGTTGCGGTGCACGATGCTCAGATCGCGAAGATAAACAGGGGAAAGGCGCTCACCATAGTATTCGGGCGACTGTGCCATCAGTTTGGTAAACCCGATAATCAGGTTCAAAGGCGTGCGGAGTTCGTGGCTGATATTCTGGGCGAACTCCTGCTTCAGCCGGCGCGCCCTCTCCGCCTGCGAGCGGGCTCGAGCCAGCATATAGTTGGTTCGCTCAAGGCGATAGCTCGCCTCGTCGAGGGCCTTTAACGCTTCACGCAACTCCCCCGTCCTCGTCCGGAGAGTCTTTTCCTTATGTTGGGCGCGCCGGCAGGCCTTCAGGGCCCAGGCCAGGGAAAGGTAAAGGTTCTTTTCCGCGAGCCACGAGGAAAGCGTGATCAAAGAGACAACGAGGGCGGGTAGAAACACGGAAGCGGAAAGGGGAGAGAAACCCAGGGCAAAATGCCCCACACCGGCAAGTAATAGAAGGCAGGCCAGTGCCGTGATACCCGTCGCACGAGGTCCCACCAGAACGCCGACAAGTGCCACAGGAACTACAAAGAGATAAGCAAGCTCTGGTATCCTGAAGGTGATTATGGCATGGCCCAAAGACGCCACCACCACACAGACGAGAAAGATCGAGGCCACGTCCACATCGTAAAGCCGCAGATAGAAAGCCACAGCGACGCCAACCATCAGACATGCCCCAGAAAGCCACGCCCCACCCGGCACCCGGCGCGCACTGGCCAGCCAGATCAACACGATGAGCCAGCAATAGCCAAGTGCCCCGAGGAAAAATAGCAACACCTTGAGTGCCTGGCCCCGCAGTTCCGTTAGATGTTCGGCCACATCGGTGGTGAATTGATCGGTATCCTGTTCCTCCATCACAGCGACCTCCGTTCACCCATAAACCTTATCATCCCGTAGACATATTATATCATATGTATCGACATGTATTCTAACACAAAGTGCACACACAGTCTGTCAGAATCATCGGGTTTGTCAGAAAGAGGAGCCTGATAGAGCCCAAGTAACCTAACGCAAGCACAACCGTGAGCGCTTCCCAGACGCATCGACGCAGGTCGACGCCCGGCGCGAAGTGCCTTAGCGCTGGGCTTCAGCCCGAGCCCGTTCGGGATGTTCGTTCCCTGCCTTTCGCCGTCTGAAGCCAGCTTGTAAGGCATATCGGCCAGATGGGCCACCTTCGGTGGCCTTGCAGAATGCCGGCGCCATCTGCAGTCCTAGAACAGGCTGCGCGCATGGGGAATGATCACTCAACATTTGTCTGCATCCTCCATCACATCGCGAATGGCTCAGAAGGCCCACAAGAAACAGTTGCACATTTGACAAAAAGGCTCCACGGGACGTATAAACTTCCCAAATCATTATGCGAAAAAGGGGTTGCAACCAGATGAAGATCACAAAAGTCAGAATCGTCACGGCCTTTGGTGGCCGACAGAACTGGACCTTTGTACGGGTGGAGACGGACGCGGGCATCACGGGCATAGGGGAGGCCAGCCTGGAGGGGAAGGAAAAGGCCGTGGAGGCGGCGGTGGAGGATCTGTCGCGCTTTATCGTCGGTCGCGATCCCACCCGTGTGGAACAGAACTGGCAGATCATGTACCGTCACGGGTTCTGGCGCGGCGGCGTGGTGCTGAACTCGGCGCTGAGCGGCATCGAGCAGGCCCTGTGGGACATCACGGGAAAGGAACTCGGCGTGCCCACCTATCGTCTCCTGGGCGGGGCCTGTCGCGATCGTATCCAGCTCTACACTCACTGCGGCGGCGCCACGCCGGACGAACTGGCCGAGAACGCCCTGTCCCTGATGGATGAGGGGTGGCGCGGGTTCAAGATTGGCAGCCTGGGGTTTGAGGATTTTTCCACCGAGCGACAGTGCATCGAGGCCACTGCGGAGCGCGTGCGCGTCATGCGCGAGGCCGTGGGGCCCGACGTGCTCATCATGATGGACGCCCATGGCCGTCATCGACCGAGCCAGGCCCTGCGCATGATCCGCGCCCTGGAACCCTACGATCTCTTTTTCTTTGAGGAACCCGTGCCCCCCGACAACGTGAACGCCTTTCTCCATCTGGCAAACGCCGAATTGAACACCAACCTGGCTACGGGGGGGCGCCTCTTTACCAAGTGGGGCTATCGAGATCTGCTGGAGAAACAGTATGTGGATATCATTCAACCCGACGTATGTCACGACGGCGGCATCCTGGAAACCCTCAAGATAGCTGCCATGGCAGAGACCTACTATGTGCGCGTGGCCCCTCACAATCCCAATGGCCCCGTGGCCACGGCGGCCTCCATACAGCTGGCCGCCTGTCTGCCAAGCTTTGTCATCCTCGAATATGCCCAGAACCAGCCCTGGCGTGATCGAGTGCTTGAGGAGCCTCTGGAGATCGTGAATGGTTATGTCAATCTACCCGAAAAGCCCGGCCTGGGCGTGGAACTGGACTTTGAGGCCATCGCCGAACTTCCCTACCAACCCCGCGACTACCAGGGCGCCTTCTGGCCCGACGGCGGCGTCGCTGACGTCTGAAACATCATCGAAACAAGGGGGCGATATTCATCGCCCCCTTGTTTGGCAAGGCGGTTACAGATCGCGCAGCCCTAGCATGGGCCCAAAGGGGGCCAAACTCACCGTGGGATAGGGATTACAAAAGATGTCTTCCTCCTGATATCCCTTCCGCCACATGCGGCGGCACATCTCTTCGATGACCGGCCTGTATCCAGGATCCTCGGCCAGGTTGCGCATGCAGTGGGGATCCTCTATCAGATGGTAAAGCTCATCAAAGTCGAACCCGTTGTACACGTACTTCCACTCCCTTGTCTGCACGAAACGCTGCGAGTAGTACAGTTCCACGCCATTGAACTGACTGCAGATCTGATCTGGCCAATCATTTGGGGGGTCGTTCTTCAGGAAAGGCAACAGGTTTCTCCCACTTGTCTTGGGCAGCGACACACCAGCCAGTTCAGTAAAGGTCGGCGCAAAATCGGCCAGGGTGACGAACTCGTCCACGACGCGCCCCGGATTCGCGATCCCCTTTGGCCAGCGCATCACGCACGGCACGCGATAGCACTCGTCAAAAGGGGCGACGCCCTTCATAAAAAGCCCATGAGCCCCCGCATAGTCGCCATGATCGGACATAAAGATGACCAACGTGTCCTCCGCCTGTCCGGAATCATCCAGCGCGTCAAGCACCATGCCTAGGAAATCATCCTGCATCGTACAAAAGCCCCAATAATGAGCGACCGCCTCTCGGTACTCGTCCTCGGTCATCTGTTCCCAGAAACGCCGTTGCCTCTGATAGATGCGGGGCTTGTCGCGCATATCATCATGGCAGCTCAAGGGCAGCTCCACGTCGGCGGGATCGTACATGGTAGCATACTCTTGGGGAATGATATAGGGATCGTGAGGACCCACGGGACCTATAAAAAGGCACCAGGGCTCCTCCTGTGCCGTCAGATCTTCCAGGGCACGAATGCCCGTCTGCACCGTCTGTAGATCACCAGGCATAAAGGGATCGCTCTCTCGATCCGGCTCGCGGGTGCCGTACAGCCTGTAGCGCCCCCAGCCGGGACGAAGCAACTCGCCCCGGCCCCTCGGCGAGTCATCCTCGGGTTCTTGCGCCATCTGGCGAAATGTCTCCCACCGTCTCCCATGCCAATCGCCCTCGATGGCCGTGGCATGATACTGCTTCCAGCCCCTATCCTCGGGCTCTTCATCGGCACAGACGTGCCACTTTCCCGAGAAGGCCATCCGATATCCGCTGTCGGACAATTTCTCGCTAAAGGTGACGACGCCCGGATTCAGGGACGTGCTCAATGCCGCCTGATTCAACACATTGTTATAGATCCCGTGGCGGCTGGGATAAAGCCCTGTCATAAAGGTGGCCCGCGAGGGGCAACAGTGCGCCGTCGTGGTGTACGTGCGCTGGAAACGAATGCCTTCCCGCGACAGCCTGTCCGCATGGGGCGTCCTACAAGGACTCTCGGGATCGAGGACAGCGCCCTGCTGCTGGTCATTCATAAAGATCAGGATATTGGGCCTCTTTTCCGTCATCGTCGTCTCCTCACTCTATCACCGTTTCAGAAATCGTCAGTCCAATGCCTCGATCTGGGCAAGAACCTCCTCGTACACCTCATAGTGCTCCCCTTCAGCCTGTTCCGGATCGACGTACTTGAACCACATAGCACTCAACTTGTCCGCACCGGCCAGCTCACGCCGGCTGCGTCCCAGCTGGCTGGTCTTGCCATGCCACCTGACCTGCTCATCCTGAAGGAGGATATATTCCCCCGCATAGCGATCCACAAATTCCTCTCGGTGATCGCGGTAGTACAGCGCCTGTTCACAGGTCGAGCGACGCCAGGCCCGTACCGTCTCGAATGTATCCGTCTCGTCAGTGCGGAAGGAAGCCACAGGGGGCTCCACCTCCGACGCGAAATCGATCTGCCCCAAATCGGCGGTACCAAAGCCGTTCTCATGGGCTATCAGGAGACTATTACGGTCTCGCAAAAAGGGTTGTCTCGGCCAGTCTCCCCGAGGATCATGGCCCATCAGGTGGGTGGCACACGCATCGGTGGCGATGACATGATCTCCCGCCACCAGGGTATCGCAGACGCGCCCCTCTCCCCCCCACTCTCTCCCGGACTGGCCCACCAGCGCGTCCACGATATTCAACGCGGGTTGGATGATCTGCCCCAGATCCACGAGCACATAGGGCAGGCGCACCAGGTGATGGAAATAAGAGCGTGAACGCCCGTGGGGCTCCATGGGTGGCAGGCCAAAGAGGTTCTTTAGGCACAGAGTGACCCCCATGAACTTGTGATTCTTCATCTTTTGCACCGAGATAAAGGCGTCCGTGTCCACAGTCGAGGCGGGCAGCAGATACTGGCTGAACATCGAACCGCCACCGGGCACCGGGCACACTTTGTGGGACGGTTCGTTTCCATTCACAAAGGACACGTCGAACTCGCGAAGAATGGGCATCAACGTGATCGTCTCCTCGACCGAAAGGTCGGGGTTGCCGTGCGCGCTGGTGCTTATCTCTGTACAGTAGAGTTCCGCATCCACCCTTTCGCGCAGCAGGCGAAACAGCGCCCGTGCCACGCCATAGTCCACCAACTCCTGAAGCTGTCCCTTGTAATGTGCCAGCTTTTGAGGTGGCCAGGCCTGATTCAACTTTACGGTGATCCTCTCAGCCTCCTCCAGCTTTCCCCAAGCTTCCTCCAGGGGATTGGTGGCCCGCTTTAGCGCCTCATAAATCTCGTCATCCGTAGCCGTATGCTCACAGTGCACAGCCCGAACAGAGTACCGTTTGCTGTCTGACATGATCACGCCTCCTCGCTAACCAATTGCTTCTAGATGATGATCCCTCAGCATCAACCGTTACGCGTGTAAAAGCCGCGCCAGGCATTTAATTTGACCCGTAGGATCTGCATGGCCATCTCTTTGGACTCGGCCAGATAACTCCTCTCCTTTCCCCTGCTCACATCGCGATCCGCCCATCTTACCTCCACTTCGGCGATGCCATAGCTCGCACGCTTGGCAAGGAAAAGTAACTCCACGTCGAAAGCCGTAACCTTCCAGCCCTCGGCCGAGACGGGTTTTCGGATAACTTCCAACTGAGGAAATATCTCACGGGCCACCGCTGTGCGCATGGCTTTGAAGCCACATTGGGTATCCTCAATATCCGGAAGAAGGAATAGACGGCGAAAGAAACGAAAAACACTGGAGCCCACCGTGCGGTAAAGAGGGAAATTTTCCCGTTCCACACCGCGAGAGCCAATGATCACATCATATCCCTGCCCGAAAAAGGGCAGGAGCTTTCCCAATTCATCGATGGGGGTGGACTGGTCCATATCCGTGATGAGGATGACCTCCCCCTCGACAGCCTTGATCCCTTGCCAGACGGCATGAGGCTTTCCACCATGTTCGTTCTTCAGCAATCTGAAATGGAGCTTATCCTTCAAGCGTCGGCGCACGATCTCCCGGCTCTCATCCCCACTCCCGTCGTCAGAGACGACTACCTCATAACTATAGTCCTGCGCGTCGAGATACTCGGCCATCTCCTCCAGAACCCCACGCCGCAGATTCTCGCTCTCATTATAACAGGGAACAACCACCGACAGATAGGGTGATTCCGCAACCATACGCTACTCCAGGATCGATTCGATATACGAACAGGTCACACGCCGCTCGCTCTGAATGGCGCGCCTGACACCAAGCCAACGAACCAAGGTGATGAGCCCCACCAACTGCCCCCAGAGTCGGGCGCGAGCCTCCTCGCCGCGCCAGGCACCGAGGGCTTTACGCGCGATGGCCCACTGCGCGCGAACTATTCGCCTCCAGTATTTTTTGAGAACCGGCCAGGGATAGTTGCGGGCAATGACCCACAGACTGTTACGTCCCACATGGTAGCTGGCCAATCTACCCCCACTGCTGGCGCCATGGTGATGGTAGAGCACCGCCTCGGGTACATAGACACACTTCCATCCCGCAAGCTGGGCCCTCCAGCTCAAATCCACGTCCTCGCAGTACATAAAAAAGCCCTCTTCAAAGAGCCCGACATCCTCCAACATCTCCTTGCGATAGGCCACAGCCGCGCCGCACCCACCAAAGACGTACGTCTCCTCATCATACGGGGAAGCGTATTCCTCCCACACCCCACGCGAATCCGAGGTGCCATCGCGACGGTAGAGATCTCCCGCAGAATGGATGATATGGGGATCATCGTATATCATGATGCGCGAGGCAAAGGATCCGGCCTCTGGATGACCCTCGGCGGCACCCACCAGGGCGGCGAGCCAATGGCTCTCCACCTCTGTATCGTTGTTCAGCATGACCAGCAGATCGCCCTCTGCCCTGCGGATGCCGGCATTGCATCCCCCACTGTACCCCCTATTCTCCGTCAACGGAAGCGTACGCACCCACGGATACTCTTTCCGCAGCTCGCAGACCGACCCATCAGAGGAGCCGTTATCGACCACGATCACTTCAAAGTCGCGACAGACCTGTTCTTGTAGCGAATCGAGACAGGGACGCAAAAGCTCCCATCCATTCCAGTTGGGAATGATCACTGAGACGCGCACAGTTCCCATAGACAAGACCTTTTACGTGCTCCGCTGCAAGGCAAAACGGGCTCGCAGCGCCTCGCGCCACGGCCTCATGGTGATGCCCAACGCCGCGGCACAGATATTACACAAAACCACTTTCTTGGGCACCTGGGCCAACCTCTCGTAATTCTGACTCGGGATGAGGTGCACGTGATCCTGACCAGCGAGACGCAAGATCTCTCGTGCCCACTGATAGCGGGAACAGGTACCCGCATTGAACAGGTGATAGGTTCCATAGGCGGCCGTCTCCACGAGCTTTGGGATGGCCCGGGCCAGATCAAGGACAAAGGTGGGCGAGCCCACCTCATCCGTAACCATGAACAGGGAGCCGCGCTCTCTGGCCAGACGCAGGACGGTCCCGACAAAATTGTCTTCCCCCTCGCCATATAACCATGCCGTGCGCACGACATAGTAACGCGACGAGAAACGGCGAACCATCTCCTCCCCCAGCCACTTGGTACGTCCGTAGACACTCAGAGGATTGACGTCATCATATTCCCAGTACGGCGCCCCTTTGCGACCATCAAAGACATAGTCCGTACTTATGTAGAGTAATTTCGCATCCGTCCGTTGGGTCGCCACCGCCACATTGCGCGTTCCCAGCACGTTGACCCGTCGCGCCGCCTCCGGATCCCGCTCGCACCCATCCACATCGGTCATGGCCGCCGTATGGATGACAACATCCGGGCCAAACTCTCGGATGGCCACATCGACCGCCGAGATATCCGTGATATCGTGTTCTGGTCGCACCAGGCCCAATACCTCATGCCCCGCCAACACCTGCCGCAACGCTGAGCCAAGCTGTCCCCTGCTGCCTGTGATGACGACGCGCATTGCAGAACTCCCACAAATAGATACAAAAGGAACCTCGTACACATGTATTATATCACCATGGTACACACCCACCAAGGCAAGCTGAGCAACTGTTGCGATCTATTTGCAACCTCTTTCCCTTTATGGTAAAATCTTGTTGCTTTGGTTCGGCTTTTGCAGCGCCCTGTATGGGTCAGGAACATTAACAACAAACGTGCCTCTTGGGGATTAAGATAGCGCTCCCACCCCGGTTATCAGAGCCGGAGCTGAAAGAGGCATTCGAGTTTTGGCAAAAGTCGAGTTGAGTGTATTGCAGTAATCGCCCCTCTGTGACAATAGACAGGTACGCTGAACCGTTTTCAGCGTTGGTTACCCCCCTTCCCGATCGAAACATCCCCTTTGAAAACCCCATGTCAGCATGCCGCCTCGCATCGACAAATAACCGGTAAGAAAGGAGAACGTTTTGACTCTTGAACAGGCTCTTGTATATGCTGTCATTGCCGTCACCCTGATAATGCTCGCCTTTGAGATCTGGCGCTACGACGTGGTGGCCCTGATAGGTATGCTACTGCTCACCGTCCTGGGAACCATCACCGTCGAGGAGGCGTTTGCAGGGTTTGGGCATCCCGCCGTCGTCACCATCGCGGCCGTGCTGGTCGTCAGCCATGGGCTGCAAAACACCGGTGCGGTGGATCACGTGGCCAAGTGGATGTCGGCGGTGGGAGACCATCTCGGTGCACAATTGATGGTCCTGTGCGGGCTGGTAAACCTGAGTTCCGCCTTTATGAATAACATCGCGGCCCTGGCCATCTTTATCCCCGTGGCCGTGCGGATCGCGAGAAGGAGCGATCGTCCACCATCTTTGTATCTGTTACCCATGGCCTTTAGCGCACACCTGGGAGGGTTCATCACCCTCATCGGCATGCCCACCAACCTCATCGTGTCCGAGCTGCGCCTGCAATACGTGGGAGAGCGGTTCGGCATGTTCGCCTTTGCCCCCATAGGCCTGGCCATCTCTGTCGTCGGCATCACCTTTATCTCCATCATTGGCTGGCACCTCATCCCCCAACGCGAGGAGGGAGGGGGAACGGAGAATGGCTTTGTGACGGCGGACTATCTCACCGAGATAGAGGTGCCCTCCCAGTCCCAACTGGTGGGCACGCGCCTGCGCGACCTCGACTCGGCGACCGATGCCAACATCTGGGTCGCCACCATCCTGCGGGAGGATGAGCGCATCTCCTCCCCCTCGGGATCCGACAGGATCGAGGCGGGAGATATTCTCCTCGTGTGGGCCGATCCCGAGGATCTTCGGGAATGCATCTATGAGACGGGAGCAAAGCTCACCGAGTCCAAGCCCCTCGAGGAAAATGGTGAGGAGCCCGAACCCCAAAGTCTCTGGGAGCAGCTCAGAACCAGAGTACAAGCCGACGATGTGGCGACGGTAGAGGCCGTCGTCAGCCCCGACTCGATCATGGCTGGCAAGACGGCCCGCTTCCTCGATCTCCGTTCACGCTATGGCGTGAATCTGTTGGCCATCTCCCGGTCTAATGAGCACCTCCGCACACAGGTGGGCAGGACGGTGGTACAGCCTGGAGATGTGCTGCTGCTGCAGGTTCGTCCCGAGAGAATACCAGAAGTGATGGAGACGCTGGGATGCATGCCGCTGGCAGAAAGGGAACTCGCCCTGGAACCGCGCAATCTCATACTGGGCATGGGCATCTTTTTGACCGCCCTGGTGACCGCCAGCCTGAGCATCCTCCCCGTGCCCGTGGCAATGATGAGCGCCGCCGTGGCCATGATCATAGGTGGCGTGGTGCCCCTGCGTGAGGTCTATCGACACATCGACTGGCCCATCATCGTGCTGTTGGGGGCCATGCTTTCCATGGGCGCGGCCATGGAACAGACGGGAGGAAGCCAGCTTATCGCCGATCAGATACTGCGCGCCTCGGGGATCGTTCCCCCTGTGGTCCTGCTGATCGTCATCATGTTGGTGACGATGATGCTTTCGGACATTGTCAACAACGCGGCGGCCGTGGTGCTGATGGCCTCCATCGCCGTCAGTGTGGCCCGGGGCCTGGGGGTCTCCATAGATCCCTTCCTGGTGGCCGTCGCCGTCGGCGGCGCGTGCGCCTTTCTCACGCCCATCGGCCACGAGGCGAACGTCCTGGTATTCGAACCGGGAGGTTACGAATTCGGCGACTATTGGCATCTGGGCCTGCCTCTGGAGCTGCTCATCACGGCGCTCACCGTGCCTCTGCTGCTCCTGCTCTGGCCCCTTTAACAATATGTCACATTATATTACCCAGACATGTGTCACAATGTCTGGGTAAGCAAAATCTCGTGCCCTGTAGGGATCAGCGGGTAGCCTACACCCTCGTTAAATACTCTCCCGTCCGTGTGTCAACGCGTACGACATCGCCCTCTTTGACGAACAGGGGAACCTCCACCTTCAATCCCGTCTCCAGGGTAACGGTCTTTGTAGCGCTCCCGGCCGTGTCTCCCGCAAGACCTATAGGCGCATCGGTCACTTTTAGCTCTACCTTGAGAGGAAGCTCTATGCCGATGGGCTCTCCTTCATACATCTCCAGTTCCAGCGTGATGCCCTCCTTGAGATAAGGTATCACATCTTCCAAGGCTTCTTGGGGCAACGCCGGTTGTTCGTACGTCTCCTCATCCATGAAATGATAAAATTCCCCGTTGCTGTACAGGAACCGCACAGTTCTGTGTTCTGGGTAGACGCGATCCACGCTCTCCCCGGACAAAAACGTCTCATTCACGGTCGTTCCGGTGCGCAGATTGCGGAGCTTGGTGCGAATGATCGCCCCACCCCGCCCAGGCTTGTGATGATCGTATTCCAAAACGCGCCACAACCCATCCTCATGCTCGAACGTCACACCTTTTCGAAGTTCCGTCACAGATACCATATACAAACCACCTCAAAAACACGAAAATCCGAGTAATTCAAATTATTATAGTGAGAGCGTAAAAAGATACCAAATATCGTTGGCCTGTTTTTTACGCTATCCACAGATAATCTATAATAGATTGATGATTTTGATTAACAAGGTGGGAGTTCATCTTGCAAATATCGAGAGAGCGCTTGCAACGGCTGCTCATGAACGTACAGAAGCCAGGCCGCTACACGGGTGGCGAATGGAACAGCATCATCAAAGAGTGGCACGACGAACGCCTGAAACTGGCCCTGATCTACCCAGATACTTATGAGATCGGCATGTCGAATGTGGGCCTGGGCATTCTCTATGATCGAGTAAACGCTCGTGATGAGTTTCTCGCCGAGCGAGCTTTTGCCCCCTGGGTAGATATGGAAGAGGTTCTACGCGAGGCCGATGTGCCCCTCTTCTCACTGGAGACGCGGCATTCTTTGAACGCCTTCGACGTCGTCGGTTTCAGTCTCCAGTACGAATTGACGTACACCAACATCCTCAACATGCTCGATCTCGGTCGCATCCCGCTCTTTGCAAGGGAACGCACCGACAAAGACCCCCTCGTCATCGCAGGGGGCAGCGGAACCTATAATCCCGCACCCCTGGTCGAGTTCTTTGATCTCTTTGTGATCGGAGAGGGCGAAGAGGTACTCCTCGAACTCTTGGAGGCGATACGCGACTGGAGATCAAGGGCCTGTAGCGACAAGGGAACGCTGCTGCGGCACCTGACCACGATACCGGGGATCTATGTGCCATCACTCTACGAGACCAGCTACAATCGGGATGGAACGGCAGAGTGCATAGAGGCCAAAGAGGAAGGCGTTCCGGCGCGTGTGCGCAAACGTATAGCCCCAGAACTTGGTCCCGTTCCCGAAAAACCAATAGTCCCCAACATGCGCGTGATCCACGATCGTGGCGCCATCGAGATCCAACGAGGATGCGGTCGCAGCTGTCGTTTCTGCCAGGCGGGCGTGATCTACCGCCCCGTCCGCTGGCGCAAAGGGGATGAGGTGATAGAGGCCATCGATAAGATGGTCGCCGCTACGGGATACAACGAGATAGGACTGGCCTCCCTGAGCAGCAGCGATCATCCCGATATCACACGGATCATCTCTGAAGCCAAACGACGCCACAGGGACAAAAAAATGACCATATCACTGCCTTCCCTTCGCGTGGATGCCTTCTCCGTAAAGTTGGCCAAGATGGTTCAGGAAACACGCAGAACGGGACTCACCTTTGCTCCGGAAGCGGGAAGCCAGCGACTGCGAGATGTGATAAACAAGGGAGTAACCGAAGAGGATATTTTCCAAACCACAGAGGCGGCTTTTGAGAATGGCTGGAATCGCATTAAACTCTACTTTATGATAGGGCTTCCCACAGAAACCGACGAGGATGTGCAGGGGGTCGTGGATATTGTGCAACGCATACGCTCACAGGGAAAAAGGATTCGTAACCAAAGGGTACATATAAATATGAGCATCGCCACCTTTGTTCCCAAAGCCCATACACCTTTCCAATGGCTGCCCCTAGCGCCGCGTCGGGTCATAGAACGCCGACAGCAGATACTGATGGATAACCTCGGATTTCGCGGGATTCACCTCAGCTGGTCCGATTGGGACACCACATGGCTTGAGGCCGTCCTAAGCCGGGGGGATGAACGACTGGGAGCGGTAATATACCGAGCCTGGCAATCCGGTGCCCGTTTCGATGCCTGGGATGAGCATTTTCGACCACAGCGCTGGCGAGAGGCCTTTAGCCAGCAGGGTCTCGACATCGATTTCTACACGTCACGCAAGCGAGGAGAGGATGAGATACACCCGTGGCACGTGATAGATGTGGGGGTAACACGGCAGTTCCTGTGGCACGAGTACCAGAGAGCTCTGGCGGGGCAAACGACGCCGCGTTGCAGTCAGGCGTGTCAGCATTGTGGCATTCTCGCAACCTTTGTCACCGAGCACCAGGGACTCTCCTCAAAAGAGATGTGGGGGTGCCCATGAGCCCGGACGAAAGAATCGTACAGAGACTCCGTTTCACCTACGGCGTCGCCGGCCCCCTCAGATATGTGGCGGTACTGGACATGATGCGTATATGGGGACGCCTCCTGCGCCGGGCAGAGATTCCCATCGCCTATAGCCAGGGCTTTCATCCCAAACCGAAACTCCAAATTGCGGCGCCTTTGCCGGTGGGCTACAGCAGCGAATGCGAGATGATAGATGTCTTCCTCAATCGGGAGGTGAAAGCGTCAAAAGTCCACACGACAACCAGGCGTCAATCTCCTGTGGGACTCGACATCATGGATATCGATAAGGTGCCGGTAAAAGCTCCGGCTGCGCAGGGCACGATGCGAGAGGCCATCTACCGCGTCCGCATCTGGACCGACAAAAAAGCGGCGATGCTCAATAAGGGCGTCCAGAACCTGCTGTCAAGAGAGGAGATAATCCGCCAACGCTTTAAAAAGGGTGAAATGGTGGACTATGATCTGCGTCCTCTAGTACACGATATCGCATATGATCACGCGAGAGAGGAATACCACCAACTACAGGTGCGCGTGCGGTGCAGCCCCCGTGGTGCAGGCCGGCCCGAAGAGATCGTAGATGAACTGCACCTAGACCCAACCCACTATACCATCCATCGAACCCATCTTATACAGAAACAGTAAAAGGAGAATCATCGATGAAACGCATGTGGGCGCCCTGGCGCATCGAGTACGTACGGGAGGAAAAGCCGGAGGGCTGTATCTTTTGTATTAAACCGGAGGAAACGAGGGATAAAGAAAACCTCATCCTCTTCCGCGGGGAATCTTGCTACGTGATCATGAATCTCTACCCCTATAACAACGGCCACCTGATGGTGGTCCCCTATACCCACGTAGATACGCCGACGGATCTGCCGGCTGAGACCTTGTGCGAGATGATGCAACAGGTGAACATGTGCCTGGAAATACTTGAGGAGACCATGTACCCCGACGGATTTAACATCGGGCTGAATGTGGGCACCGCCGCCGGGGCGGGCATCAAAGACCACGTACATATGCATATCGTACCCCGATGGGCGGGCGATACCAACTTTATGCCCGTCATCGGCGATACCAAGGTGATCGTCGAGAGCTGCCAGCAGTGCTATGAGCGGATCAAACCGCTGTTCGATGCCCGAAAAGAAGCGGACAAAGCCTGAGTATAAGTGTCTGAGATAAAAAAGCCCCTTTACTCTTGTCCTTGCCGTTGTTCTTCAAAAGTCTTCTCCGAAAGAAAGCGTTCCGCGGTGATGGCGGCCGCCGCACCGGCTCCCGCAGCAACAACTACCTGCCGGAACCAGGGATCCTGCACATCGCCCGCTGCATATACGCCGGGAATGCTCGTACACTGGCGGTTGTCGGTGATGATATAGCCGTCCTCATCGAGTTCTAGCTTGCCCTCAAAGAGCTTGGTGTTGGGCGTGAGCCCGATATAGATAAAGACTCCATCACAGGGAATGATGTCCTCTTCCTCCGTCTTCACATTTTGCACCCTCACTCCCGTGACCGTGTCCTCTCCCTCGATCTTCTCAACTACTGTATCCCAGACAAAGCGTATCTTGTCGTTGGCAAAGGCTCGTTCTCGAAGCGCGGCCCCGGCCCGCAGTTCATCGCGCCGATGCACAACGATGACCTCTTTGGCAAGGCGCGTCAGATAAAGGCCCTCATCCAGTGCACTATCCCCACCGCCAACGACGACCACGGTCTTGCCCTTGTAAAAGTATCCATCACATGTCGCGCAGTAGGAAACGCCTCGGCCAATAAACTTTTTTTCTCCGGGCACCCTTAATTTGCGAGGCGATGTGCCTGTACAGATGATCACGGACTTGGCCTCATATATGGGACCATGTGTCTTCAAAAGGAAAGGATAACTCCCCAAGTCAACGTCGATGACCTGCTCGAAGGCGATTTTCGCCCCGAACCGCTTGGCATGATCCGACATCTGTTCGGCCAGCGCCATGCCGCCGATACCCTCCGGAAACCCCGGATAGTTTTCCATCTCCCCCGTCGTCGCCACCTGTCCACCAAAGGATTCTCCCACGAGGATCAAAGGCTCCAACAGCGCGCGCCCCGCATAGAGGCCGGCCGTGAGCCCCGCTGGTCCCGCGCCGATGATTACGAGATCGCGGTTTACAATCTCATCGCCGCTTGCATCATCTTTTTTCCTTAATCCCTCTACGTTCAAGGACAAGCCCATAATCCTCGCATACCCTCCGTTGATAATCCACACTTGTGCTCTAAATTCTAGCATCCGATAACATACACGTCAACCATGGAAAAAGCGCGCCGCACTATCGCCAGCGGGCAGTCCAATCGGCAGTAGATATCGCACTGCGCAACAACCAGTCACGCAACACACCCATCATCTCACGCTTACGATGTTCATAGCGCGCTTCGTACCACAGGTTGTGATGTTCACCTGCGTCAGCCACCATATTGTAGAGTTCCCCATCGTCGTTGCCCAAATAATGCACCAACTTCCATTCGTGATTGCGAACCATGGTCATCATCTCGGTCCCGGTCAGCAGGCCATCCCGTGCCTGTTCGGCAAAGACATATTCACGTCCGATCCCCCGCGTCTCACCTCTCAAGACGGGAAGCAGAGAAACGGCCTCAAAGTAATCGGGCACCTCAAGGCCCGCCAATTCCAGGATCGCCGGGCCAATATCGAACTGCTGCACCAGGTCATCGATGTTGCGCCCTCCCTCAAAACGCCCCGGGGCCCAGACCACCAGGGGAGTTCGTGTGATGATATCATACATGGTCCACTTTTGAATGTGGCCGTGATCCCCCAGACAATCCCCATGATCCGAAGTAAAGATGACCACGGCATTCTCCAGATAGCCCTGCTCCTCAAGCGCCTCAAGGATCTCGCCGACCTTCTCGTCGATCATGGTCACATTGGCAAGATAGTAAGCACGCTGGCGATAAAGCTGTTCGGGAGTGGGATTCTTGGTCCACACGATAGAGTCGTGATCGACCTGTACATTCTCTTCTCGCAATTCCTTTTGTGCAGAAGGCTGTGCCTCCAGTTCCTCTGCCGTCACCTGGGGCAACGGCAGATCCTTTTCCATATAGGGATCGATATAGTCGGGCACGGGATCATAGGGGGGATGAGGACCGGGGAACCCGATTTCCAGAAAAAGGGGCTCCACTTGGGGTTTATGCCTGATCCACCAGGTCGCCATGTCTCCCACAAAAAAGTCCGAGTGGGTCTCTGGAGGCAATTCCCATTGAAAGGCCCCCAAGCGCTCCTCATAGTCATCCCGTTGGCGATAGAGTTCCCGCTGCTGTTTCACCAGACCTTGGGCGCGAAGCCCCATATCCCAGCGGTCAAAAAACCACCGTCCCTCAAGATAGCGATCCTTGTTTTCCACCACGAAACGCTCATGGAACCCCATGGGCGTCTCATAGGGAAACGTGTGCATCTTGCCCACGTTGACACAGTGGTATCCGGAAGCATTGAGCGCCTCCACCCAGGAGTGACGCCATGTGTCGGCGTTCTTATAGATCCCCGTAGTATGAGGATAGTAACCGGTGAAAAGGCTCGCCCTGGCTGGTGCACACGAGGCGGCCGTCACGAAATTCTGCGAAAAAACCGTGCCCTCCTGCACCAGACGATCAAGATGGGGCGTATCCATATAAGGATATCCAAGGGCACCGATCGTATCATAACGCTGTTGATCTGTAATGATCAGAATGATATTGGGACGTGAATCAGCCATGGCTCTCTCCTCTCTTTTGTCTATTGGACAAGGACACCACCTCCTCCAATATAACATGGCGAACACAGAAAAGTCAATCTCCATCCATCTTCTCTGCACGAGCACGAGCGCGCAAGTGCCCATCCCCAGAGCGCTTGACCTCGCAACGCTCCCCCTGTATGATAGCCTTCGTTACCAGCAGAACGATCAGCGCGTCAAAAGCAGAGTTTGATTTGGAAAGGGGTGTTATTTTGAGACGGAGAGCCATTTTGCTGGATGTAGAGGACGACGTGGCCACTGCCCTCGTGGACCTTGAGGAGGGTGAGAAGGTCAACGCCCGCCTTGACGAGGTGTCCGTGGATGTCGTACTGCGTGACGATATAGAGTTCGGTCACAAGTACGCCCTCCATGACGTCGCAGAGGGCGAGGAGGTGCTCAAGTATGGCATGCCCATAGGAAGGGCCACACAGGACATCAGCGCCGGCGAATGGGTTCATACCCATAACTGCCGGAGCGATCACTTTGGTTTTCACCGTGACGAATATGGACTGAAAGCTTAGGAGTAGCAAAAAGATGACGGATAAAGCACAGACAGAGATATTGGGATACTTGAGACCGGATGATCAACTGGGCATACGTAACCGTGTGGCCGTGATCTATACCACCCACTGTTCGATGGTCGTGGCCCGCAAGATACAGGAAGCGTATCCCGAAGGCACGCAGCTATTCGGCTATCCAGGAGGCTGCGCTCTAAGAGCGGGTCCCTTTAACAAGATCGTCGCCCTGGGAAAACACTCCAGTTATGCGGGTGCCCTGATCGTGGGGCTGGGCTGTGAGGGGACGGACGCGTACATGGTCGCCGAAGAGATTGCCGAATCGGGCAAGCCGGTCGAAGCTATCAAGATTAACGAGGAGGGCGGCGATATAGAGACCATCAGGACGGGCTCGCGCATCCTCGTCAAACTCCTTCAGCACGCCTCGCAGGCCGAGAGGGCCAAGATGACGCCCGCCGACCTCATCGTGGGACAGGAATGCGGAGGGTCCGACGCCACTTCTGGGTTGGCTTCCAATCCCATCACCGGCGTGGCTGCCGATCTGCTTATAGAGGACGGCGGCACCTATATGCATTCCGAGGTGAGCGAACTCATGGGCTGCGGCGATGTTCTGGCAGAGCGCGCCGTGAACGAGAACGTGGCACAGGATATAAAAGAGGCCATCGCCGAGGCCGAGAAGAGATCCTTTGAGCGGGGACGCTTTTCCTGGGGATACGGTAATATCCTGGGCGGCCTCACCAGCATAGAGGAGAAATCCTACGGCTGCCTGACCAAGTCGGGCACAAAGCCCCTTCAGGGCTTGTTGCGCGGATATGGGCCGCCTCCCGGAAAGGGATACTGGATTCAGGTGGCAGAGGAGGGGTCCGGCACCTTCCACGGCGATCCCGAGGGCATCAATCAGTTTGCCGCCTGTGGTGCTCACATCGGACTGTTCACCACTGGCTGCGGTTCGACGACGGGAGGGCTCATTCCCGTCATCAAGGTCATCGCCAACCCCAAGCGGATGCAGCTTATCAGGGACAATGCAGACTGTGACGCCACACCCATCATCAGGGGCGAGGCCACCATCCAGGAGATGGGAGAGGAGCTTTATCGGGACATCCTGGCCGTGGCAGCGGGCAAACTCACCAAGTCTGAAATCTATCGGCATTTTGAGGCCTAGACGAAAGGAATTGGGGCATCTCGCATCTTGAGATGCCCCATCAACGTAAAATTGGGGAGCCTTGGAATGCTTTTAGCGTTCTCAGGGCTCCTCATATGTGATCTCGGGGAACAGGGGCTCCCGCTCCTTGCATTCCACCCAGCGCGCGGAGACCATCGATAATTCCCTCAGCGTTTCCGCCGTCTCTTTCTCAAGGGCTTCCGCCTTGTAACGCCACGTCCAGTTGCCCTGTGCCTGGCCTGGGATATTAAGACGCGCCTCCGAGCCCACCCCAAGCACATCCTGCAGGGGGAATACGGCCATCTCTGCAACGGAGGTCATGGCCAATCTCATAAGGGTCCAATTCATATTGCTACCATCTGTGCCGGTATACACACGAACCCTATGCCTAACTTTTTCTTCCAGGGAATCGTACCATCCCAAGGTGGTATCGTTATCGTGGGTTCCCGTATAGACGACCATCTGGGGTGCATAATTGTGAGGCAGAGCCGTATTGGTAGCATCCGAGCCAAAAGCGAACTGGATCACCCTCATGCCGGGAAATCCGAACGCCTTGCGTAACTCTTCGACATCCCTGGTTATTATGCCCAAATCCTCCGCGATAATGGGCAGCTCGCCCATTTCATCCTTCAGCGTTTGAAAGAAATCTGCTCCAGGCCCTCTCACCCAGCGCCCGTTCACAGCCGTTTCCGCATCGGCGGGAATCTCCCAATAGCCGGCAAAACCGCGAAAGTGATCGAGGCGCGTCCTGTCCACGCGAGAGAAGGCCCGTTCCAGGCGCGCCGCCCACCAGGCATAGTCGTTTTCCCGCATTACATCCCAGCGATAGTGAGGATTCCCCCAGAGTTGCCCCGTCGGGCTAAAATAGTCGGGTGGCACGCCGGCAACCACAGTAGGTGAACCGTCCTCATCCAACCTGAACAATTCCTGATGGCTCCAAACATCAGCACTATCATGTCCCACGAATATGGGAGCATCGCCGATGATCTCTATATCCCTCGCATGAGCATAGTCTCTCACCTGCTGCCACTGCCTGTCAAACAGAAACTGAAGGTACTTTTGATAATTGACCTCGTTGTCGAGCCTTCGGCGCCAATACGCCAGGGCACGGCGCTCGCGCAGCGCGATGTCCCGATCCCAATCCGTCCATACAGCGCCACCAAAATGCCGTTTCAGGGCCATGAACAGGCAAAAATCCTCCAGCCAATAACCGTTCTCTTTTTGAAAAGCTTCCCACGCCCCCCCCAGGGACCCCGAGGCAGTTTCCAGAAAGGTCTGATAGGAACGCCTCAACACGCGGTCCTTGAACTCTATCACCTCCCCATACAGGACCTCGTCGGCGGGAAAGGAAAAAGGAGGGATGGCCTCCCCTGCATTGAGGAGCCCCTCCTGCACCAACTGTTCCAGATCGATGAGCAACGAATTCCCTGCAAACGCCGAAAAGGATTGATAGGGCGAATCACCATAGCCAGTGGGTCCCAGGGGCAAAATCTGCCACAAAGTCTGTCCCCCATCCTGCAAGAAATCAAGAAACTTATGGACTCCTTTCCCCATGTCCCCGATACCAAAGCGGCTGGGCATACACGTCAGATGGCAAAGAATTCCCGATTGCCTCTTTCTTGATCCAAGCTCCCACCCCTCAGACGGACCCATAAGCGCTCCCCCTCTCAGATTCCATCGAATACTCGCTCATCACCACTTATATACCAATCTCTTGTTTGATCCTACGGAATTCATCCATATCTGCAGCCGTTATCGGATGGGCCGGCAAAAAAGGACACCCCTGCTGGTCCCTGATCGATATCTCAAAAGTACCGATCCTTTGAGCCAGATCTATGATCTCGAGTTTTTCCATGCCGATGAGAGGGCGAAGGATGGGCTTCGGAATCTCCCGAGAGATGGCCTCGAGATTGGCCAGGCTCTGGCTGGCCACCTGGCCCAGAGAATCCCCCATGACGATAGCATGTGCTCCAAACTCCTCCGCGATGTGCGAGGCCCTCAGGAGTAAAGCGCGTTTGCAAAAGATACAGGTCCAACGGCAGGCGTTCACACGCCGAAGGCCTTCCAGGGCATCGGCGATCGCCTCTTTATGATCCTCGATAATGGGACGCAGTTTCCATCCATAACTATACCTTCTCAGCATCTCGACATTGTCAAGCGCCTTACGTTTCTCCACCTCGTTCTGGGCAAAATGCACCGGAATGACGCCGCATCCTCGCTTCATCATCATCCACGCAGCCACAGGGGAGTCGATACCCCCCGATATGAGCGCCACCACGCGCCCCTCGACACCCACGGGAAATCCACCAAAGCCGGGCATCGTGCAATGAAACACCATCGCCCTCTTCCTGGATATTTCTATGCCGATGGTGATGTCAGCATCATCCGAGAGATCAACCGTTCCCCCCACGCTTCCCAGAATAGCCCTGCCCACGAGTCGCTCCACCTCGGGCGAGGTGTGAGGAAACGTCTTGTCAGCCCGTTTCACACGAACGCGAAAGGAAACCCTTGGACCTCCCCCTGCTTCCCGCGCCTGCCGCACTCCCTCAGCGATAATGGCACTCAGATCCCGCGGCACCGCGACCGCCGGACTCAGCGAAGACAGGCCAAACACGCGCACAAGATGCTGCACTGCCGCATCCACCTGATCCGTCCAGACATAGAGCCTCCGATGGACAGATTCCACGCGGCCCTCCATATTGTGCTCTGCAAGACAACTGCGCACATTCTGCCGCAGGCGGCGTATATATTCTCTGCGATTACCTCCCTTGAGAGATAGCTCGGCGTATCTCAAGATAACAAGCTTCACAATCTTCACCTCCTTTCACACATATTATAATCGCTGTATCCAGGGGCTGAAATCGGCAAGTCCGATTCGTTACTCGACGCACTAAATATATCTCCGTATCGTCATGTGGAAACATTCGACAAACCGAGTATAATCCATCTTGAGTGACGCTGGAATCAGGAGGAGAAAAATGTACATTGGTGCGCAAATACCCTACACAGACGAGAATCTGGCCTTTGTTCGCCAGATGGGTGTAGGTCACATAGACACCTCGCCACGCGAGGGTCTCGGCCTGGAGGAGGATGGACACTGGCATGCTGATGCCCTCATGCGTTTGAGGGAACACGTAGAATCCTTTGATCTGAAACTGGCAGCCATGCACCTGCCCCTAACCTCGGGAGGGATCGACAGACAGATCTGGCCCAATATCATGATGGGAACGCCCGGCCGTGATGAGGAGATAGAAAAGGTACACCTGTGTATCGAGGCCGCCGCCAGGGCGGGGATCCCCCTCCTGCTATACAACATGGCCATACTGCCGGTGATACGCACCGCGTACCGCACGCCGGGCCGTGGGGGTGTCACATACAGCCACTTTGACTATGAGGAACTGAAAGACGATCCTCCCCTCCCCTATGCCCCGGTAACCGCCGACGAGGCGTGGGAACGCATCACCTACTTTGTGGAACGCGTCATCCCTGTAGCCGAAGAGTTCGGCGTCAAGATGGGATGCCACCAGCACGACCCCGGCATGCCCCGTGGTGTGGGATACAGGGGCGTCGAACGCGTCCTGGGAAACATCGAAGGCGTGAAACGCTTCATCGACTTGAGCGACAGCCCCTATCACGGTCTAAATTTCTGTCAGGGGACGATAAGCGAGATGTGCACCACCCCGAAGCAAGTCTATGAAGCCATCCGTTACTTTGGCAATCGGAAGCGGATCTTTTGGGTACATTTCCGCAATATCCGTGGTGGATTCCTGAAATTCGACGAAGTTTTCCCCGACGAGGGAGATATAGACATGCTGAGGGCACTCCAGATCTACAAGGACGTGGGATACGAGGGAGCTATCATCCCCGATCATGTGCCCCTGTCCTCGCTGGATAGCACGCACGGCCACCGTGCGCGCGCCTTCTGCTTCGGATATATCAAAGCTCTGCTCCAAGCCATACAGTCATAAATATCATCTCCATAAGAATAAAAGGAGGTATTGAAAAATGAGATTCCTGGTGTTTAGTGCTCACAGCGCCGATTTCTGTTCCCGGGCCGGTGGCATCATAGCCCGCTATACAGAGGAAAAGCATGAGGTACGCGTCGTGGTCCTCTCCTATGGCGAACGCTCCGAGTCCGGCGGATTGTACGGCGGAGAAGAGACGCTATCCCTGGAGGAAATCAGGGACATACGCCGGCAAGAGGCCACACAGGCCGCAGAGATCCTGGGAGCCGAAATCCGATTCCTCAACTGGGGGGACTTGAGTTTCGAGTACTCTTCGGATCGCGCCAAACAACTGGCCATCGAGATCCGCAGCTTTCAACCGGATGCCGTGCTCACCCACCACGGGCCGGACCCACAAAGCGTGGATCACAACACCACCTTCGATCTGGTCACGCGGGCAACCCAGATGTCCGGCGCCCCCGGACTAGAAGTGGGGCCCGCCCCTTACAGGCGACCCGAGATGTTCCTCTTTGAGGCCACCATCCCCCTGACGGAACTCGAGGGCTTCAATCCTGACCTTTACGTGGACGTGACCGATGTCTGGGATATCAAACGTGAGGCCTTGAGCGCTTTCCATCGCGCCCAGGGATTCCTACTGCCCTGGTACACCAACGTCGCAAAGCGCCGAGCCTTTCAGGCCCAACGCCTGGCAGGCCGCACGGACATCGAATACGCCGAGGCCTTTGAGCGCACCAGCCCTTGGGTGGGCAAGAGGCTGCCTCTGAATGCTGTATGAGCAATAGTCTTTATAGTATGCGGATATCCACGCTATGTGCTTTCGTGGATATCCGCCATAGGGTTTGATATCACTGTAAAAAGATCTAGGACAGGATCTCTTTCACTTTTCCGCTCACCGCCAGGCCCAGTGCGTGGTGTCCCTCGGGCTCAAAATGGACGCCGTCCAGCTCGCTACACTCCACCATCTCATCAGCATCCAGGAGATGGCAAGCCCTTTCTTTCGCCACTGTCCTATAATGCGTCAACAGACGTTCGGACTTTTGGCGGCCCTCCCGGAACATATCTCCAAAGATCGTGAGTCGTCCCAGGCGAGGCGGCACGATGAGCAGCACTTCGGGAACGCCGTCCTCCCTGCCCGTCTGACTTTTTTCCACCATATCCACCAATGTCCCCGCCCCAGCAGCGATGTCGTATGCCGTGAGGGAAAAGCGATACTTGAGATCATTGGTCCCCAGCATGATGATGACCAGGTCCAGGGGCTTGTGGGTCTCAAGGCAGGGCACGAGATACGCTTTGCCGCTCTTGTGTCCCTCGATGGGATCTTCCCAAACCGTCGTCCTCCCATTGAGTCCTTCCTCGATCACGTGATATTTCGGCCCCAGTTCCTCCTGCAGAACGCCTGTCCAACGAACGTCCCTCGTGTATCTGCGTTCTGTTCGCGGATTATAGCCCCACGTATTCGAGTCTCCGTAGCAGAGGATCTCTTTCACCGCTTCCCTCCATTCTCGGAAGACCAATCCTGTAACTTTTGGCCGATGGCCCTCCCTGCCGCATCCCGGACGCGCCTTAACGGCACATCGTGCTGTCGGGCCAATGCCGCGCACTCTTGAAATTCGGGCTTGGCAGTCACGACACGGCCGTCGAGGATTTTGACTTTGCAACTCACCTGCCCCCAGGGAGTATCCACGCGCTCGATCCGGCGCTGGGCGATCTCTCTCTGCATGGCCTGCCACCGCACGCCCAGTGTGCTGGTCTCGCGAAGCAAAAGGTCCCTAAATTTGGGCCCTTCCCCCGCACGACAGAGAACGGAAAGTACCACAGCGGGGCGGTTCTTTTTCATATAGATGGGGCTAAACCACACATCGAGCGCCCCCTGCTCCAGGATGTGCTCAAGGGCGAAACCGAGTTCCTCTCCCGTCATATCATCTATATTGCATTGGAGGAGGACAACCCGATCATAAGACCCAGCCGGTGATACCATTCTCACTCACCTTCCTGTGACCGCCCGCCAATACCACTACGAGCGGAAGCCACACGATCGGCGATCAGTGCAGCCATCACACCCGCTCCCACCCCGTTATCGATGTTCACGACGGCCAACCCAGGAGAACACGTCTGCAGCATGGCCAGCAGCGCCGCCTCTCCCTTGCCTCCCATGCCATAGCCCACAGAGGTGGGCAGCCCAAGCACGGGCACATCCACCAAGCCCGAAACTACGGAGGGAAGCGCCCCGTCCATCCCTGCTGCCACGATGATGACGTCCACGTCTTCCTCGTCCAAAAACCGTTCCAGGGGGCCAAACAGGCGATGGAGGCCCGCCACGCCCACATCATGGACCACGTGCACCTCGCATCCCATCTCCCGACAGACGACAGCCGCCTCCTGTGCCGCGGGCTGATCGGAGGTGCCCGCACTGATGATGCCGACACGCCCTCCATTGGCTGCTACCGCGAAACCCTCCGCATGCAACACGGCCATACGAGCAGCAGGATACCACTCGAATCCTTCCCTGCCATACTCCATCTCCAGTGCCTCACGCAAATCGGGCGAAACCCGGCTCAGAATGGCGCGCTCGTTGCGTGCCAAAAAGGAGGCGGCGATGGCCAAGCTCTGTGAGACCGTCTTTGTATCCGTAAGGATGATCTCGGGTACGCCCTTGCGGCACTCCCGGTCATAATCTGGACGGGCAAATGAAGCCTCGTGGAGCTCCGCACTATTTGATCGATTCATTCATGCTTCCCATTCGGTATCCTTCCAGGTCCAATGCTACATAGTCATAACCGATCTCTCGTAACCCTCTCAAAACAGGCTCCCTCACTTCCCATTGGACCATCTCTTCCAGATGATCTGGAGGAACCTCTATACGTGCCACGGGATAATGATCGCGGACGCGAAGCTGAGAGAAGGACAGCAGATCATGCAGCAGTTCCTCGGCCTCAGCTATCCGCACAAGCCCTTCCCTTGTCAGGGATGTCCCATAGGGGAAACGTGTGGCCAGACAGGCCGACGCCGGTCGATCCCAACCGGGAAGACCCCGCTCCCGTGAAAGCTGGCGAATATCGTCCTTGGTCAGGTTCGCCTCTGCCAGAGGGGCGCGCACGCCCAGCTCTCGGGCTGCGACCGCGCCAGGTCGATAGTGTTTCTGATCGTCGGCGTTCTCCCCATGCAAAAGCTGACCGTCGTCCAATTCTTCCGCCAGAGTCAACAGCGCCTCAAAGCGTGCTTTCTTGCAATGATAGCAGCGGCGCGGTGGATTTGTCACGACCCCATCCACCTCCAGTTCATCAAAGGGGACGGCGCACTGCCGCGCGCCCAACAAGGAAACTATTTGTCGCGCGGTCTCCAGTTCGGAACGGGGAACCAACGGCGAATCGATGGTCAAAGCCAACACCCTATCGGCGCCAAGCACATCCAAGCAGGCGGCCAATAAATAGGCGCTGTCGACACCGCCAGAAAATGCGACATAGGCACGATCAAACTGGAAAAGTATATCGTACAGTTCTCTTTTTTTGGCATGGAGATCGTCACGCACGTCTATCAGTGGACCCCCGTCCCCGTTTCCACAGAAAGATGGAAACGGCATTATAGAGGAGACGCCATGGAGCGTCAATTACATCATTTCTATTTCGATCCTAAAACATGTCGTCCGTACCCGACGTGCAAGAATAGACTTTACCGCTGAAAACGGGACCGTCGCTGCACACCAAGCGGTCGCCCCGATGGCAATTGCCACACACTCCCAGGCCACACTTCATGACGGCCTCCACGCTCACCTGTAGATCGACATCGTGTTCTCGAGCATATTGGGCCAATGCCATCAGCATGGGTTCTGGTCCACAGCCATAGACCATGTCAGCGGCATCTATATCCTCCCGGGCCTGCAGGAGATCCAGTACGGTACCCTGGTAACCTTCCGATCCATCGTCCGTGGCGATGAATAACTGGCACTCCAGATCCTCAAAACGCCAGCGAAGGATGAGCTGATCCACCGTCCTTGCCCCCAGAATCACCGTGACCAGATCCCCCTGCCGCCGCGCCGCCTTGGCCACGAGCGCAAGGGACGCCGCCCCGCTTCCCCCCGCCACCAAGAGGTGTCGACGTCCCTCGATGCGAAATCCGTGCCCATAGGGCCCACGGATCCAGAGCCGATCGCCGGCGGAGAGCCCACAAAGGGCGTGGGAAAAAGGGCCCACATCTGCTATCGTGAGACTGAGCGGCTGATCGTCCATCACACTGAAAGGACGCTCTCCCACATCGGGCAGCCAGACCATGACAAACTGCCCCGCATCCGCTGGGATCGTACCATTGAGAATCAGGGTAACGCCGGCCGCCCCCTCGCGGATCATCCTCTGCACCCTCATCACACGATGGGCAAGATCAGTCATGGGCGCATCCCCGAAAATCATCCAGTCGCTCGTACCCCTCCGCAATCATGAAATCCTCTAGGCCTTTTAAGATGTGCCGAAAGGTTCTGTCGCCATGCACCTCCAGGGCCGAGCCCACCCCCACCGCCGTCGCCCCTGCCATGATCATCTGGACGGCGTTCTCTCCATCAAACACACCG
>CAZMOW010000027.1:0-24869 GCA_964567975.1 uncultured Anaerolineales bacterium
GGCTCCTCCGTGGGCGCATCGGACACGCGAACTGCGACCCGTCCACAACCAGTCAAAAGCAGTATCATCACAAAGAGGAGAAAACCACATGTCCAGCGTTTGATATGCACATTACCTCCCATCGATATCACAGTTTCCCGTCACCCAGTATATGCCCCAGAAAATGCCTCGGTGCATCGGCCAAGTGGGAAAGTGGGGGGCTCGGCCAACTCGTCAGCGGAGACGCTCTTTGGGAGATAGCCGACGGCGCCCGGCAGTCAACTCGTCAAAGATGGCCTTGACCCCCTCCACCTCGTCCGAGGGAAGAAACAGGTTCCAGAGATACTCTCCTCGCACCTGCTCTGTCGAATAACCCGTCAGCCGTTCACAGGCGCGGTTAAAGCGCACGATACGCCCCTCGCGATCGAGCACTATGACCAGAGCCCCCGTCGTATCCAGGACGGCGCTGATAAAGTTACGCTCGGCCTGCAACTGGCGGTTCGCCCGCCGCAGTTCGGCAGTTTCGCCGTCAGCCATCCCTGCCAACCCGCCATATCATCATCTCAACATATACTACGCTTCCACCCAGTCATTACATATACATATTCTAGTCCAACTGCAACCAGGGTCAAGCTATGTTCTTCCCTTTGACCCCATGCGGGCGGACATATATAATTTCCCTGTCCAGTGTGCTAGGAGATGCTATGTATCAGGGCGTCACGTTATCCAGACTCCAAAAGGCAAGAGGGGCCACCCCTATCATTCGACGCATACGACGCGTGACGAGGGGCTAGCGTGTCACGCGACCGCCGCAAAGACCTGGGCATCCTCCTCGTCCTCCTCGTGCTGGCGATCCTCTTTTTCTGGCCCGTCACCCTGGGCGGGAAGACGATGCTTCCCGCCGACAATGTCTTTGCCTGGGAGCCGTGGGAAAGTCATGCTCAGGAGGTGGGGATCACCACTCCCCACAACAGCCTGCTGAGCGACCTCTACCTGCAAAACTATGCCTGGAAACGCTTCATCCGCCAGTCGCTTCGGGCAGGGGAATTGCCCCTCTGGAACCCCCATATCTTTGCCGGCGTGCCCTTTCTCGCCGCCGGCCAACATTCGGCCCTCTATCCCCTGAGCGTCATATTCTACGTGCTACCGCTGCCCCAGGCCTATGGCTGGTTCGCCGCCCTGCACCTCTTTCTGGCCGCCGCACTCACCTATCTTTTGACCCGCACGTTACGCGTGCGTCGCGGGGGTAGCGCCCTCGCCAGCGTGACCTTCATGTTCAGCGGATTCATGGTCATCCGCAACGTGTTTCCCATGATCGTGGCCGCTGCCGTGTGGCTGCCCCTCATCCTCACGGTCATAGAGCGCGTCGTTCGCCGCGCAGAGGGGGGTGAGTCCGGCTTTATCCCCCACATCCCCGACGTCGCCCTGGGCGCGGGGGCCTTTGGCATGGTATTTCTGGCCGGCCATCCCGAGATGTACTACTATGTGGCGCTGGTCGCCGGAGCCTATAGCGCCTGGCGCCTGGTGGGCGCCCATCTATCCTCTACCTCGCGCCCCTCCCTCATCAGCGGCGCCTCGGCCCTGCTGTGCATGGCCCTGTTGGGACTGGGGCTGGGAGCCGCCCAGTGGCTGCCGCTGCTCAAACTGGTGCGCCAGAATTTCAGGGGCGGCACCACAACTTTTCAAGAGGTTCTGAACTGGGCCTATCCTGTACGGAGAGTGATCGCCCTCCTGCTGCCCGACTTTTTCGGGAACCCCTCCCACCACAGTTATCTTGATCCCCTGGCCTGGGAATTTGATACTCTGTGTGACCACACCGTCAGCGCCACACAGAGTATCAAAAATGTACCGGTCACGGTCAACGCCCTGGGGGAGCGCATCGATACCATATATTGGGGCATCAAGAACTATGTGGAGGGAGCCAGTTATGTGGGTACCCTGCCCCTGCTTCTGGCCCTGGTGGCCATCCTTTGCCGAGGAGGCAAGCGAAAGGGATTCTTTGCCCTGCTCGCCGTGTGCTCCCTTCTCTTTGCCTTTGGCTCCCCAATCTATATCGTGATCTACAAACTGCCCGGATTCGACCAGATCCATTCCCCTTTTCGCTGGATCTATCCCTACACCCTCTCCATGGCCGTCCTGGCCGGCATGGGGTTTGATATGTTGTATGACCACACCGTTACCGGCACGGGGGAGAAAAAGCGCAACACATCTGTGGGCGAGTGGATAGGCCGACGCTTCCTCCCCCCGGCGGCGCTATGGGGCGGCCTCCTGCTTCTGGGCGCCCTGGGGCTCAGCCTGCATTTCGAGGCGCGCGCCGTGGCCCTCGGGAGTAGGATCATGCACCGCCTCTCCCTGGCGCCCCAGACATTTGCCGACGGCCGTATGTTCTATGCCTACCAATTCCGCAACGTGGCCCTGTTCGCCACGGCCCTTTTTCTGGGCGGCCTGACCCTCACCCTCCGCAACAGGCTCCCCCGCATCCTCGTCATCCTTCCCATCGGCATCGTCGTGGCCGAACTCTTTGTCATCGGCCACGCCTTTTTCCCCGCCGTCGATCCAGCCCTGGTGGGCTATACCACCCCCGCCATAGACTTTTTGCAGGAGGATGACGACCTCTTTCGCATCACCTCCTATACCGAGGGCGGGGAAAAGACCTTCCAGGCCAACGCGGGCATGTTCTACGACATCGCCGACATGCGTGGCTATGACTCTATCATCCCCAGCCAGTACGTGGAGTATATGCGCCTCATCGAGGAACAGGACGAGCTGAAATACAACCGCATCGCCCCCCTTTCGGAGCGGGAATCCCTGGAGTCGCCCCTACTGGACATGCTCAACGTCAAGTACGTGCTGACCAACCGGAAGCACACCATCGACAAGGAGGGGTACACTCTCACCTACGATGGCGAGATACGCATCTATCGCAACGAACAGACCCTGCCCCGCGCCTTTTTGATAGATCAGGCCACGGTCCTGCCCGATGAGGAGGCGCGCAAGGAGGCGCTGCGCACCTTCGACCCCCGCCAGGCCGTCATCCTGGAAGAAGAGGTGCCAGATCTCCCCCCAGGGGACGGGAATGTGACCTTTCAAGAAGTGGAGTCCATCGATTATGGGGCCAACGAGGTCACCGTCACCTTCGAGACGCCCAAAGCATCTTTCCTCGTGCTGGGCGACACCTACTTTGAGGGCTGGCTGGCCTTTATCCGCCCCGCCGACGCCGCGGACCCCTCGCTGGAAGAACAGAGCGCGCACATCTATCGTGCCAACGGCAACTTTCGCGCCGTGCGGGTGCCGGCGGGCCGCCACGTGGTACGTTTCAAGTATTCTCCTGACGAGGTCAAGTTTGGCCTCTATATCAGTTTCCTAGCAGGGATCATGGTCCTTTTGGGGCTGGGCCTCTGGGGTTGGCAGCGGCTCCGCGCGCGACGGGAGAGGGGCGATGACAGCATCACCCGCCGCGTGACCAAGAACACACTGTTGCCTATACTTCTCTCCCTGATCAACAAGGGCATCGACATGGCCTTTGCCATGCTCATGCTACGCATCCTGGGGCCCGCCGATGCGGGCAAGTATTACCTGGCCGTGGTGGTCATCGGCTGGTTCGACATATTCATCAACTTTGGCCTGAACACCCTGGTAACGAGGGAGGTGGCCAAGGACAAAGAGCATGCCAATCGCTACCTGTCCAACGCCATCGCCCTGCGCATCGGGCTCTGGGCGGTGGCCATCCCCCTCATGGCCCTCTTTTTCCTCACCCGCCGCTTCACCAGGCCATTGGACCCCTCCACCATGCTGGCCATCGGCCTGTTTCTGATGGGACTCCTGCCCAGCAACATCTCGGCCAGTTTCTCGGCAGTGTTTAACGGCTACGAACTCATGGAAATCCCCGCCTCCATCACCACCCTCACCACGCTGCTCAAAGTAATACTGGGAACGGTCGCCCTGATGATGAAAACGAGCTACGTGGGACTGGCCGCCGTCTCCATCGCCGTCAACGTGGCCACTCTCATCGTCCTCTACAAACTATTGCGCGAAATTTTGTTCCGCCCCCAGGCGACATTAGACTTTGGTTTCCAAAGGCGGATGCTGAGGATCTCCTACCCCCTCATGCTCAACCTCCTGCTGGCCACCCTGTTCTTCAAAGTGGCCATCCTTCTTTTGGAATGGCTGACGGGGGATCCGAGGGTGCTGGGCTGGTACAGCACGGCCTACAAATATGCCGACGCTGTGCAGATCATCCCCTCCTTTTTCACCATGGCCCTGTTTCCCGTCCTCTCCCGCTACGCTGCCGAGGCCAGGGATTCCCTGTTGCGCACCTACCGCCTGGCCGCCAAGCTGCTGCTCATCGCCGCCGTGCTGGGGGCTCTCCTCGGCTGGGCCCTGGCCAGGGAGCTGATCGCCGTCCTGGGGGGTTCCCAGTACCTGCCCCAGGCGGCCGGTATCCTGCGGGTGATGATCTGGTATATGCCCATCGGCTTTATGAATTCCCTCACCCAGTATGTACTCATCGCCCTGAACCGTCAGCGCTTTCTCACCAGGGCCTTTGCCATCGGCCTGGCCTTCAACGTCATGGCCAACGTGATACTGATCCGCCAGTTTGGCTATATGGCGGCCGCCTATGTAGCCGTAGCCTCCGAATTGGCCCTCTTTGTTCCCTTCTATGTGGGCATCCGCCGCCATCTGGCCACGATGCCCTGGCTGCGCGTGGCCTGGAAGCAGGGGCTTTTAGCGCTGCCCATGGTGCTGCTGGTGACCCTGCTGCCCCGTCGCTATCTGGGGCTGTCGGTCCTGGTGGGGCTGGCCTGCTATGTCGGGGGGCTCAAGGTCGTGAGGATGTTCGATGAAAGGGAACGGGCCCTGATCGCCCGCATCCTACCCACGGGAACGATCCGGAATGCCCTCGGCTATCTCTGGGGCAGGTCTTTTGACGTAAAGACGAGCGAAAAGTAGAATATGCCCGATTGTGAACGATTTCACCCCAGAAACGGGATGATCACAGCGTAAGCATGATGGAACTGATAGGAGGAAAAAGGTGCCCGAGACGGTACATATCCAAGATATAGCGGAACACGTGGGAGAGGAGATCACCCTCAAGGGCTGGCTCTACAATCAGACGGACAAGGGACGCCTGCAGTTCCTGTTGGTGCGCGACGGTACGGGCATCATCCAGGCCGTGGCCTTTGAGGATGACATCGAGACAGAGGTCTTCCAGGCCATCACCGAACTCACCCAGGAATCCTCGATCATCGTCTCGGGCACGGTCCGCGCCGACGAGCGCGCCCCCGGCGGGCACGAGCTCTCTATCAGCGATCTGGAGATCGTACAGCTGGCACAAGAGTATCCCATCACCCCCAAGGACCACGGCACCGATTTCCTCATGAGCAACCGCCATCTTTGGGTGCGCTCCACCAGCCAGTGGGCCATACTTCGGGTGCGGGCGACGGTCATACGCGCCATCCGCGACTGGCTGGACGGCCACGGCTTCCTTCTGGTGGACACGCCCATCCTCACCCCCGCCGCCTGCGAGGGCACGACGACCCTCTTTGAAACCGACTATTTCGGCGAATCCGCCTATCTGAGCCAGAGCGGCCAGCTTTACAACGAGGCCACCATCATGGCCTTTGGACGTACCTACTGTTTCGGTCCCACCTTTCGCGCGGAAAAGAGCAAGACGCGCCGGCATCTCACCGAGTTCTGGATGGTGGAGCCCGAGATGGCCTACGCCGATCTGGACGAGTGTATGCGGGTAGAGGAGGAGTTTGTCTCCTACATCGTGCAACGCAGCATGCAAGAGTGTGCTGAAGAGCTGGAGACGCTGGAGAGGGACACCGAGGAACTGACCAAGATCGTGCCGCCCTTTCCCCGCATCACCTACGACGAGGCCATAGAGCGCCTCCACCAGGAAGGGCTGGAAGATATCCAGTGGGGCGACGACTTTGGTGCCCCCCACGAGACGGCCCTGGCCGAGATGTTCGGCAAACCCGTTTTCGTCCACCGCTATCCCACGGCAAGCAAGGCCTTTTACATGGAGGTCGATCCGGAGAACCCCGAGGTCTGTCTTTCAGTGGACCTCCTGGCGCCCGAGGGCTATGGGGAGATCATCGGTGGGGGAGAGCGCACGGCCAGATTGGAGCTATTGGAGAAGCGCATCGAGGAACACGGCCTGCCCCGCGAAGCTTTTGAATGGTATCTGGACCTCCGCCGCTACGGCTCCGTGCCCCATTCGGGATTCGGGCTGGGCATCGAGCGCACCGTGGCCTGGATCTGCGGCCTGCACCATATCCGCCAGACGATCCCCTTCCCCCGCACGTTGGGGCGCATCTATCCCTAGACAAAAAGGGGAAGAGGTTGCTTGTTCCAAAACAACCAACGATCAAAAAAGAAAGGAAAGATAAGATGAAAGAAGCAATACGCGTAGCTGTCACGGGGGCCGCCGGCAACATCGGCTATGCCCTCGTCTTTCGCATCGCCAACGGCGATCTGTTCGGCTCCGACCAGCCCGTGATCCTGCAGCTTTTGGAGATCCCCCCGGCGATGGACGCCCTGGAGGGCGTGGCCATGGAACTGCGGGACGGGGCCTTTCCCCTTCTGGCCGACATGGTGCTCAGCGACGAGGCCAACGTGGCCTTTGAGGGGGCCAACTGGGCCCTCTTGGTGGGGGCCAGGCCTCGCGGAGAGGGCATGAAGCGCGCCGATCTGCTGGAGGCCAACGCACCCATCTTTGCCGCCCAGGGCGCCGCCCTGAACGAGTACGTAGCATCGGATATACGCGTGGTGGTGGTGGGCAACCCGGCCAACACCAACTGCCTCATCGCCTCCCATCACGCACCCGATATTCCCAGAGAGCGCTTTACGGCTATGACCAGGCTGGATCACAACCGCGCCCTCAGCCAACTGGCGGCCAGGGCAGACGTTCCCGTCACGGAGGTCAAAAAGGTGAGCATCTGGGGTAACCACAGCAGCACCCAATATCCCGACGCCTACCATGCCGAGATATCGGGGCACCCGGCTCCCGCCGTCATCGACGACGACGCGTGGATCAAAGAGACCTTTATCCCCACCGTGCAGCAGCGGGGCTCGGCCATCATCGAGGCGCGGGGTCAGAGCAGCGCGGCCAGCGCCGCCAACGCCCTGATCAACCACGTGCAGAGCTGGTACAACGGCACACCCGAGGACGATTGGGTGAGCATGGCCATTCCCAGCACGGGCGCCTATGGCTCACCGCCGGGCGTCATCTTTAGCTACCCCGTGACCATCGAGGACGGCGTGTACAGCGTCGTGGAGGGCCTGGAATTGAGCACCTTTGATAGGGAGCGCATCGCCATCACCAGCGAGGAACTGGAACAGGAGCGCGAGACGGCCCTGGCCCTGTTCGAGGAATAGGGATTCCGGGAACCCACACGATCGAACAAAAGAGGAGCGGAGAAAACTTTCCGCTCCTCTTTTGTATTCAGATGCAAGTGGCTCCGCCCTAAGGAGGCGGAGCGATGCCCCGCCTATCCCTCGCCTCCCGCGGCCACAGCCGCCTTTGCCTCGTGAATCTCCTCCTCAAGCAGTCCTTCGGAACGGAGCACCTCTTTCAGGGCGCGAATGCTGACCTCCAACATGCTAAGGTCGGGCTCGCGGGTGGTGAGGTGCTGCAGGGCCAGGCCGGGGGCAAAGATGGCGCGCACCACGGGGCTCTTTTCGTAGTAGCGGGCACTCAACTTCACCAACTCGTAAGAGATGCCGGCCACGATGGGGATGAGCACGATGCGCGAAAGGAGACGAATCAGCAACGGGGGGCGCCCTATCACCGTGGATATCAGCACGAAAACCACCAACACGATGAGCAAAAAGCTCGTCCCACAGCGCGTGTGAATGCGGGGATATCCATCCACCGCCCGGGGCTCCAGGGCGCCGCCGTGTTCGTAAGCATTTATCGTCTTGTGTTCGGCCCCATGGTAGGCAAAGACCCGCCGGATATCGGGCATAAATCCGATGCCCCCCAGATAGGCTGTAAAGATGCCCAAGCGCACCAGACCCTCGGAGAGGTTACTCAATACGGGGGAACCGATGTGACGATCCACCAGGGTGATCAGAAACATGGGCAGGAGGAAGAACAGGCCGACCCCCAGGGCCAGGGAAAAGGCCACCGTCGTCCAAGCCAGGGGGCCAGAGAACTCGACGTCCTCCTCCTCGCTCATGGCGATGTCGGCCGACCAGGTCAGGGCCTTGAGCCCCAGCCCCAGGGCGTCCCACAGGACGACCAGGCCCCGAAAAAAGGGCCACTTGAGCACGCGGCTGCGATAGATGGCCCTGGGCAGAGCCTCGCGATGCACCACGAGCTCGCCAGAGGGATCGCGCACACAGACGGCCCACTCGCGCTCGCCGCGCATGAGCACGCCCTCCATGACGGCCTGGCCCCCATAGTTCAACTCGTTCATGCCCCTCACTCTCCCCCGTCAGCCTACCGATAATGTGGTCAAGATAAGCAAAAAGGCAGAGCCGCATAAGCTCTGCCCCTTCTGCCATGCTACAAAATACGCCGGAGCTTCTACTCTTCTTCCGACGTTTCTTCCTCTTCCTCGACTTCGGCTTCTTCGGCTTCTTCAGCCACTCCCTCGATGGGCTCGACCTCGTCCTCGTCCACGATCTCGACCAACTGGCGCTCCTTCTCGCGCTTTGCCTTGGCCGCCGCGCGTTCCTCGGCTTCCTTTTGCAGGCGCTCGGCGCGCTCGACACGCTTGGTAAAGCGCTCCACCTGGCCGGCCGTGTCCACGATGCGCTGCATCTCGCCGGTGAAGAAGGGATGGCACTCGCTGCACACCTCAGTCCTCAGCTCCTTTTTCGTCGAGCCGGTCGTCCAGGTATTGCCGCAAGCGCAGGTCACCTTTGCTTCCGGATAGTACTCGGGATGAATCTCCTCTTTCATATCCTCACACCCTCTCCGGATACACAGATACCTGTTTGCGATCCTTGGAATGCCACTCAAACTTGACATAGCCATCGATCTCAGAAAACAGTGTATAGTCCTTGCCGCATCCCACATTGTTGCCAGGATGGATCCGCGTTCCCCGCTGGCGCACAAGGATCGAGCCCGGCTTGACGACTTGGCCGTCAAATCGTTTTACGCCCAGAAATTTCGGTTGACTGTCGCGATTATTCGCTGTACTTCCGCCGCCCTTTTTATGAGCCATTTATCGTTCTCCTCTCGTCGAAAGGTCTATACTTCTATAGCGTCGATGCGCAAGCGGGTATAAGGTTGACGATGCCCCTTGAATCGCTTATACCGATTCTTGGGCTTGAACTTGAAAGCGACAACCTTTGGTCCCTTGCCATGTTCCATGACTGTAGCCGAGACTTTGGCCCCTTGAAGAAGGGGGCGCCCGATCTGGATATCGTCCTCATCGGCCACCATGAGTACACGGTCCAACGTCACGGCCTCGCCAACGTCGGTGTCCAAAAGCTCCACATCGAGTGTCGTGCCAACTTTTACTCTATATTGCTTACCACCGGTTTTTACGACCGCGTACACGCCCTTTTACCTCCAAGATCCAGAATACGTTCAAGACTTATGACATCCTTCGCAAGTAGCTAATTATACTTTTGCTGGCATATCTTGTCAACTTTTCCACGGCGGCTTCAACGCCATGCCACCGGTCACTCGTCATCGCCGCGAGCGCGGGAGGTTCACCTGATATTGATTTTCTCATCCTTTCAAGTATAATAGGTGGTGTCTGGGGGACATTCCAAAACCGTCCACCCCATCCTTAATCCTCACAGACCCACGAACATTATGGACGAACACGTTCCCCCTGATTCGTCATACTACTCCGCTGGGTGAAAACGCCATGATAAAATGCTTTGAGGAAATCGAACATACAGCCGATATCGCCCTCCGTGTATGGGGAAAGGATCTGGCCGAGCTTTTCGCCAATGCGGCCTATGGCATGGCGTCTCAACTCACCGACGTTGAGGAGATTTCGCCCACTGATGAGGCGGAGATAGCATTGGAGGCCGAGGACGTGGAAATACTTTTCGTCGAATGGCTGAGCGAACTGCTCTATCTGGGCGAGCGCCGGAGTCACGTCTATGTGCAATTCGAGATGCAAGAGGTGACGGAAAAGGAATTACGAGCCATCGCGCGTGGAGGGAAGGTGGAAACATATCATACAAATATCAAGGCTGTAACCTTTAACGAGTTGGAAATCGTACAGACGGAAAAGGGGTACGAGACCACGGTCGTGTTCGACGTATGATGACGGGATAACCACAAAAAGTCGCCCTTTAGCAACGCCAAAGGAGGCCGATCATGGCTAGCAAAGAAGACTTTCAACGAATAAGTGAATGTATCTGGGAAATACCACAGAATTATCGCCACGATATGCGCGTTCCGGCACGCCTCTTCGCCAATGCGGAACTCTTTGACGCCGCGTTCGGCGATCGCAGCGTGGAGCAATTGATAAACACCACCACGCTTCCGGGCATCGTCAAGTACGCCATGGCCCTACCGGACTTTCACCAGGGCTATGGTTTCCCCATCGGCGGCGTCGTCGGTATCGATCCGGAGTCGGGCGTCATCTCGCCCGGCGGGGTGGGATATGACATCAACTGTGGTGTGCGTCTGCTCGCCTCCCAGCTGGATCGGGAACAGATCGAACCCTTTCGGGAGGACCTGATGGATGCCCTCTATCAGTCCTGCCCCGGCGGACTGGGCGGTGACGGTCGCATCCGCGTCTCACAGAGAGAATTGGAGAACCTCCTGGCCGAGGGGGCCAAGTGGGCCCTAAAGAACGGGCAAGCGCGCCGCGAGGACGTGGAGCACACGGAGGAGAGGGGAAGTATCTCCGGCGCCGATCCGAGCAAGGTGAGCGACAGGGCCAAGGAGCGGGGGCTCTCCCAGGTGGGATCGTTGGGCTCGGGTAACCACTTTTTAGAACTCGATGTGGTACAAGAGATCTATGATCCACAGGCCGCAGACGCCTTTGGATTGCGGGAACGTCAGATCGTGGTACAGATTCACTGCGGTTCTCGCGGCTTTGGTTACCAGGTGTGCGACGACTATGTAAAAAGCCTGCAGTCGGCGGTGCAAAAGTATGACGTCCATCTCCCGGATCGCCAGTTGGTATGCGCGCCCATAGACTCTCCCGAAGGAAAGAATTATTTTGGCGCCATGGCCTGTGCCGTGAACTATGCCTTTGTGAACCGCCAGGTAGTGGCCATGGGCGCCCGCGAGGCCTTTGAGCGCGTGCTCGCCGGCAAGGTGAACGACTTTGACCTGCGCCAGGTCTATGACGTGGCGCACAACATCGCCAAATTCGAGGAACATACGGTGGACGGCCGCGAGACGGAACTCTGCATTCATCGCAAGGGAGCCACCCGCTGCTTCCCCCCTGGCCATCCAGAGGTGCCCGCCGACTATCGGGACGTGGGACAGCCCGTGTTGGTGCCCGGATCCATGGGCACGGCCTCCTATGTGCTGGTCGGTCAGCCAAAGGGCATGGAGCTAACCTTTGGCTCGAGTTGCCACGGTGCCGGCCGAACCATGAGCCGCACGGAGGCACGCAACAAGGTGTGGGGCGAAGACCTGCGGGATGAAATGCAGGAAGGCGGCATCGCCGTCCGCGCTGGCAGCATGAGAGGCTTCTCCGAGGAGGCGCCGATAGCCTACAAGGACGTCAGCCGCGTGGTGGAGACGATGCACGGCCTCGACATCGCCCACAAGGTGGCCCGCCTCGAGCCCCTGGGGATCATCAAGGGCTAGGGTTCGGGGCACACACTCACAACGCCCCAAGCATCCCGCTTGGGGCGTTTCTTTATTCTCTGCACCATTCATCGGCCCACAGGGGCGCGCTGAACGGCCAGGAGTTATGAACAGATGTCATCGCGCAAGGAGCCACCACAACCAAAAGGCGACGTGAATGACGACGATGAGCCAGAAAACGACCAGGTAAGCGGTCTTTTGGCGCTTGTGACGGAAGAAATGCTGAGCCAACAGGGCTCCCGGCCACCCTCCGAGCATCTCAAGGGCGTGGAGGGTCCGCTCCGAAACGCGCCACGCGTCCCGCGCGGCCCTGGACTTGTCCACTCCATAGACGGCAAAAGCCACCGCGCTCATGAGAGTATAAATTACAAGAGGCCAGGGCACATGCACGGCTCCCGCGAGGCCCAGAATCAACCAGCCGCCGCTGAGGGCGAACGTGCCGAAGGTGAGCACGGTCACTGGCGACGGCGCCATGCCGCCGATGCGGGGATCAGCCGCCCGCGGGCGGCCCCGGTCATCCCGATCCAGCCGATAGCGCATGCGATCCCCCTCGCGGGGACGGCGCTGCACGTTGCCCAGCTCGCTGACGTGAAGAAATACGTCCTCGCCGCCGCCGTCCGGGGCGATGAATCCATATCCCTCATCGTTCTTCCATACTTTTAGGACACCTTGAGGCACAAAAACCCTCGCTCCTCATTGCTGGAAAAAGATCAAAGTAAGAAGGCCTATATCCGCAGTTCCACCACATCGCCATCCTCCAGCACATAGTCCCGCCCCACCATCTGCCCGTCGAACTCGGCGCTGCCCCACACGCGGGCCGATTTCAGATTGGCGAGGAAATCCTTGTGCACCTTGGCCGCAAACTCTTCCACCGTGCTGCCCTTCTCTATCACAAAGGGGGCGTCCAGATCGGGCTCCTTGTTCGGCGGCTTGGAATAGAGACGCATGACGCCCAACTCTTTGAATACGGTCCATTTCAGTCGATCAAAGTAGCGTCCCGTGGTGGCCGAGACGGGTACGAGGGGCCATTCCTCGCCCAGCAACTCCTGCAAGACCTCGAAATCCTCATCCCACGTCTCATCGTCGACCTTGTTGACCAGGACCAAAAAGGGGATGAACAGCATACCCGGCTCGTCCAGGTAGCGCTCGCTGTGGTGACGGGGCACGATGCGCTGCTCCTTCAAAAAGGCCGCGGCGTCCTCTATCTGTTGGATGGGATGGGTCTGCAGATCCACCACCAGGAGGATCAGGTCCGCCCGGCGGATGAGGTTGATCATCTCTGGTTCCACGTGCTCCTCGTTCAACGGCGGTGTGTCGATCAACTGCACCTGGATGTCATCCACGGGCATCATGCCAGGGGTGGGCGTCCAGGTGGTAAAGGGGTAATCGGCCACCTCGGGGGTGGCATTGGTGAGGGCATCCACCAGGGCCGACTTGCCCACGTTGGGCGTGCCCACGACCACGACCTGCCCTGCACCCTCTGACTCGATCTGAAAGACAGAGACCTGTCGCGCCACCCCTTTTTTCTTTTTTTCGGATGTTTCCTTCAGCTCGGAGAGGCGTCTGCGTAGGTCGCCGCGCAGTTTGTCGGTACCCTTGTGTTTGGGCACCACGCTGAGCATCTCTTCCACGCAGGCGATCTTTTCCTGTGGCGAATCGGCCTGACGATAGCGCTCCTCGATCTTGAAGTAATTTAAAGGAAGATTTGTGGGCATATGTCCCCACGCTCGCTTTCTAGTCTCTCCATACCTGACTATACATAGTATAGCGGCGAATGAAAGTCACCACAAAAAGCGTCCCCCGTGTGCACGTCCACCGGGCGCCCCCATCTGGAGCCATCCTCGCGCCACCAGCGCCCCGAGGCACAGTCTCACCTTTCGCATCATGGTCCTCCCTCTCCCTTGCGTCCCTAGGCCAGAAACCCCATGGCCCCATCCACGACGAACTTGACTCCGAAAAAGACCAAAAACACGCCGCACAGCCCATAAAGTCCTTTTTGGAACCTGCGTCCAAAGAACTGCCCGCCCTTGTAAGAGAGCGCTGACAAAAAGTAGTTCCACACCAGATCGCAACTCCAATGCACGGCGCCAAAGGCCAGCATCCCCTGTACGCCAAAGCGGAGGGAGCGCAGGATCAGCGCGGCGCCCACGGTGACCCACCATACCAAAAAGTAGGGATTGCCCGCGCTCAACAAGATGCCGGCCACAAAGGGAGAGGAGCCCGCGCCATCCGCTGCCACGTCCTCCTGTCCCAGGGAGCGAAACATGCCCAGGCCCATGAACAGCAAAAAAAGCCCCCCCACCAGGGCGATGGCCGCCTGTACGGAGGCGCGCTGGAGCAGCTGTCCCGTGCCATAGAAAATGGCTATCATCAGGGGAATCTCCACGACACCGTGGCCCAAGGCGACAAAAACGCCGGCATGGGGCGATTCGCTCCCCTTGCCCACAGCCACCGTGGTGATCGGCCCGGGGGCCATAACGCCGGATAACGAGATTAGAGCAGCCTCAAAGAGAAAACCCGCGAATGCCATGGGCTGTGCCTTTACTCCTTCGGTGTGCGATCAGATATATGCCGGAGGCGTCCCCAAGGGGGGCGACAACAGGTACAGTGTACCCCAAATGGCGCAAAGGGACCAAGATCCTGACCTGATCGGGCCAGGACGACGCCGACGAGCCACCCAAAGCCGGGATCCAACCCATGTACCCCGCATGCCTGCTGTGCGGTGATTTTCAGAATATTCCCCAGAAACTAGGAATGCCACCCGGGACAAAACATGGGCCCCTCCTGTTCGGCGATCCACCGCGCCAGGCCGACCGCCCGCATGCGCTTCATGTTCTCCACGGTCAGACGATGGTGTCCATGGCCATCGGCGGCAAAGGTTTCAAGACTATCACAGGGGAAATCGCCACACTGGAAACAGTAGGCATGCCCCCTGTCGCGAGCACAGGACAGAAACTCGCAGTCCGGGCTCCAATGCTGCTCGAGGGACCCACGGCACCCTCCACAGTCGTTGCTGGCCAGCAGCCCGCAGCGGGCACAATTGAGCCCACAGACGGATATATCCCATTTCGATGCGTCCATCGGCTCCATCCCCCCTTTATTGTTCCATGGGGCCATTATACTCTACAAACTCTTTCAAGCGCCAATGGAGGAGGATTCTTGCCCACATTGAGCACCCTCGATGGCGACACAATTGACGCATCTCATCACACGCCATATGATAAGCCCATGTTTCCCTCACGGACACACACCAAGTCGACGCCCGGCAGCTGGACACGGACCCTTATCAAGGGGATCGCCTGTCTGGCATGCGCCCTCGTTTTGCTTGGCCTGCCAACAGTGGCCCTGGGCGACGAGCCAGCGTCCGATCCCGGCCTTCTGCCCCTGGACGGCCCAGAATCGATAGAACTCACCGCCTATGTGGCCACCGCCACCCTGGCCTGCGAGGGAACAGAATGCGAACTGCATCACACGCAGAACTATCAGATTCAGAACAAGGACAAGGTGGACCAACACGTGGTGCGCGTCGCGCTGCCGCAACGGACAGAAGAGACTTTGCCCGTGCGCGACATATCCGTCCGTGACGAGAGGGGGAACCCCTTATCCCCCACTGAGGGAGATACGTTCCAGGATGCCGTCTGGGAGATGACGCTGTCCCCCAACAAAAGTGGGGAATTCAGCCTCTCGTACGTGCAGTCCCTATCCGCTCCCCATTTTGTGGTGTGGCGGCCCGTCCTGTCCCCCATCGAGGCCTGGGGATCTGCGGAAAGCGCGCGCCAGACGCTGATGCTCCCCCAGTATGCCGTACAGTCCATCTTCCTGCATGTGGAACCAAGCCACTATCACTTTGATGGCCGCAAACTAGAGTGGCAACACGAGGCGATCGAATCCCTTCCCCGCCACGAGGCCGTCCTCTATTCCCCACCGACGTGGCAGCAGCTCCGAGAGCTACAGAAAAACGACGCGCACTATGCCCTGGCCCGCCTCCACACCACCCTCAAAGAGGCCGCCGAGGATCAGAATATCCCGTACCCCGATCCTTTCGAACAGATCGTGGCCGCGCTTCGCGCAGAGATCGAGGCCTCCCCCCAACATACAGGGGCCAGGGGGGATCTGGCCGCGCTCTATCTGGAGAGAAGTGACCTCTCCCCAGAGCTGTCTCTGAACTATCTGCTTCTGGCCGCCCAGGAATTAGCGGCGATACTGCAATATGAGCCCCAGAATCAGCAGGTGGCAGAGCGGCTCAGCCGCACGTACTATAGGGCGGCCCAGAGGGCCCAGGAGATGGACGACCCAGAAGGTGCCCTCCTTTATCTGAAAGAGGCGGGGCAGGTTCCCAATGCTCCGACGCCCTATGAAGATGAGGAACTGGAGAACCTGCGGCTGCGCCTGGCCCTGGAACTGGCCGAAAAGGGGCAGGTAAGAGAAGCGCTGACGCAGATCCAGGGCACAGTAGCCCCCGAAACGGAGGAGGAACTTTTGCATTATGCGCCTCCCCTGACCGGCGTGCGCACCCGCGTCGATCTGCATCCCAGTGGGCGCACGGCGTCCTACGAGTTCCAGTTCTATCCCCCCATGGTCACCAGAGGACGGCAAAGGCTCCAGGAGATCGCCCGGCGAATTGAGGCCCTGGGCGAGTGCCAGGTCGCCCTGCAGCCGGACCACAAAGCGAACGTGGCCCTTTTGGAAATTCACGTGCCACTGTGGTCACCACAGGATCTGCAGGCATGGGGACAGGCCGTGCAAAAGGCATTCCCGGCAGAGGAGGATGTGATCGCCGCCTTTGTCATCCAGCCCTGGCATCTGGAGATACAAGCCTACAACGTGCAGGAGGATCCGTGGGGAAAAAGGTATCGCTACCAGGAGACGGTGACCCTTTCTCATATAGAAGAGCTGTGGGAGCAAAAAGCGCAGTACGTTCGCTGGCGCCTCATCGAGCTGCGGGAAGGAACGGCCGGAGACGAGATCGCGAGACAGAGACAGCGCCTGGCCCTCATCGCCCTCTCCGAACAGCGCCAGGCCTGGGAACAATTATCCCCGGGCAGCTACTGGACGTACAACGTACGTTACGAGGACGGTTCCCAACCTGCCACCTGGCTCCTGAGCTGGGGACAGACCCGCACCCTGGAAATCGACCATTATATGTATCACTGGCCCTTTATACTCGGGACTTTTGGCGGTGTCATCCTGTTCGCCCTCTTGCTCGCGCTGGTGATACGTCTCAAGCATCGTTAAGCAAAAACCTTTTCGATGGAACATCCCGCCGAGACGGAGCGACTCACGTACATTGCCGTTGCTCGCCCAATGTCCCCGCGCCCGACTCGTCCTGGCGTATCCCCAACCTCCCCAGTTTGACGGCCACCCCATAAGCAAGGACGATCATGCCCAGGGCCACGGCAAACAGCGGCACAAAGCCCACGCGATCCAGTACAGCGCCCCCCAGGGCGGGCAAAAAGTGGACGGGGCCCAGCACGGTATTCGCAAAGCCATAATAGGTGGGGCGTTCATCCCCCGGAGCGATGTCGAACAGATAGGCGACGTTCCCGATGCCATAGGCCGAATCGGCCAATCCTTGCAGCAAAAAGACGGCCCCAAAAGCCCATACGAGAGCGGGGGGAATACCCCCTGGCCAGAGCATAAACTGCAAACTGGAGAGCAGGATGACGATCAGGGGACACCCCACCCCCAGTACAAAGGAGGCCTTGAGAATCCACAGGCTGCCCCGCCGCCTGCACTGCCGGCCCCAGAATATGTTGGACACCACCCGCGCAAGCGTGCGAACGGAGATATAGATTCCCGCCATGGCCGCTGGCGCCCCCAACTCATCGACAGCATACAGGATATAAAAGGGAGCCGCCAGGGAAAGCCCTGTAGAAGCGCCGCGCATGACGACGAACAGCATAAATCGCCGATCGCCGCGCAATAGATCGGGCGCCCTCTTTAACTGCTCCAGGGCCCCCACTTCTTTGGGCTCGATGGATGTTTCGGGTTCCACTATGAAACTAAGAATGGCGATGGCTATGGCAAAGGCGACGCCCGAGGTCCCGATGAGAATGGCATAGTTCCGGGGAAAGGAGGTAACCCGCTCATCGAGCACGTAGCGAATGAGAAATCCAGCGAGAAAGCCCGCTATCCCTCCGGAGAGACGCCGCAAGGAGACGACGTGGGCGCGCTCCTGGGAGGATACCATACGTGCGATGATCTCGTTGCGGGCCACAGACGAACTGCCCGCTGTGACGCGGGTAATCATAAAGAGGACGACGAAAAGGCCCAACACGAGCTGAGGATTCCCCACACCATAGGAGAGGGCGAATCCCGCGATGGCCAGATACAGAGCTGCCCGCACAAACTCTAGGGCCTGAGTGACGGGGACAAATCGCGAGAGGCGCTGCATGCGCGCCGCCACAAGGAATTGAGGTGCCAGCCAGCCAAAAAAACGCAGAGAGGGTATGAGGCCGATGAGGAAATTGGAGCCCCCCAGGGCCTTGACGAAAAGGGTCAACACCGACGAGGGTTCCGAGACCGTCATGGCCCCCTCGACGAAGAAATGATTTAGGGCGAAGAGTTTGATGTTTCGCCGCGTCGTCTCACTCCTCGCAGTCCCCTTTGCCAAAGCCGCGCCTCGTTTCCCACTCACGAGGCGCGATTATACCATGAGCAAGGGGGGTCTCCCAAACCCGCCGCCAAAGATTTCTCGCTATCTTTGACAGTGTCTCCCCCCTGTGCTATGCTAGGCGCGTGAAAGATGATGACCCGGACGAGTAGCCGGCAGGCGGCGCGATAGAGAGTCTCCTAACGGTGAGAGGGGGATGCGAGATGTGGTCGGCGAATGGACCGGCGAGTCGTGCGGGCGAAACCACGCGGGAGTAGTCTGCAACGGGAGGAGCTCCGTTATCATGGCCAAAGGTATCGGACGGGGAGCGTCCCATACCTCGTCGAGTGAGGCAACCGTTCCCCTTGTAGACAAAGGGGGAAGGGCCTAATAAGGGTGGCACCACGGGAGGACGCCCGTCCCTGTTGACCTGAGCGGTCGCAGGCGGGCGCTTTTTTTGTGCGCTGTCCTGCAAGAACATCCAACATAAAAGCAAATGCCACACTTTTTATACGTCTGAAGAGGAGAGAGGACAATGACCAGAAAACGCATCTTGACGGGCGATAGGCCCACGGGAAAGCTGCACCTGGGACATTATGTGGGGAGCCTGTCCAATCGGGTGCGCCTGCAGGACGACTACGAGTGCTTTTTTATCATCGCAGACCTGCACACCCTCACCACCAAGCCCGAAAAGGAAAATATAGAGGGCCTGGAGCAGAACGTGCGCGACGTGGTATTGGACTATTTGGCGGCCGGCATCGATCCGGAAAAGAGTACCATCTATCTCCAGTCGGCGGTCCCCGAGGTGTACCAGATGAACCTCTTTTTCGAGATGCTGGTCACGCTGCCCCGCGTGCAACGCCTGCCGAGTATCAAGGACATGGCCCAGGCGGCGAACCTGAACGAGGACTCTCTCCCCTTTGGTCTGCTGGGCTATCCCATCCTACAAGCCGCAGACATCCTGATGCCCCGGGCGCACCTGGTGCCCGTGGGCAAGGACAACGAGGCCCACGTAGAGATCACCCGCGAGATCGCCAGGCGCTTCAACCACATGTATGGTGAGGTGTTCCCCATTCCCGAGGTCATGGTAGGCAACGTGCCGGCCCTGGTGGGGACCGACGGGCAGGCCAAAATGTCCAAGAGCCTGGGCAACGCCATCTTTTTGTCAGACGACACAGAGACGGTGCAGCAAAAGGTCCGGGGCATGTACACCGATCCCAACCGCGTGCGCGCCGACATCCCTGGCAAGGTGGAGGGCAACCCCGTATTCATCTACCATGATATCTTTAACCCCAACGAAGAAGAGGTGCAGGATCTCAAGGACCGCTATCGCAAGGGCAAGGTCGGCGACGTGGAGGTCAAGGACAAACTTGCTGTAGCCATCAACGCTTTCCTCGATCCCATCCGCGAGCGCCGCGCGTACTATGGTTCACGTGAGGGGCTTGTGGAACAGGTCATCTATGAGGGGACTATGCGTGCACGAAAAGAGGCGCAGGAGACGGTGCGCATGATGCGCGGGGCCATGGGATTCTCCTCCATGTGGGACGGCATCGAAGAGAAGGCGGAAGAGCGCCAGTAGAAGGTCTAGGCGACGCAAGGTGGGGCATATGCATCAACCCAAGGCTGGCGAGTGCCTTCTTTGTCGTGGATCTCACGCAACGTCGCTTGGCGAAGCAGACGCTTCACCCTACGGATCCTGGCAACGCGCCGCCACGAATTGACGCCGTGGGGTATCCGCAATAGAATATAGTCGCGACATAGGAGCGATTGTGCTTCATCATCCCCCCGGTTTGCGGACTCGTGTGAGGATCAGATAGTGCGTGCTATCTTGCGTTCCCTAAAGTTTTTAAAGAAATACTGGTTGCTGGCCGTAGGCACCTTTGTAAGCCTGTTAGCGGGCACGGCGTTGATGCTTATCGTCCCCCGTCTCTCCCAGGACATCATCGATAGGGGCATCGTTCAGCGGGATGCGGGCACCATCCTGTGGTTGTCCCTGGCCATGATCGGGGCCGCCCTCCTGCGCGGCCTGTTCGAATTCGCCCAGGGGGCGCTGGCGGCCCGCACGGCACAGGGCGTGGCCTATGACATGCGCAACGCCCTCTATGCCCAAATACAATCCCTTTCCTTCAGTTATCACGACCGCACCCACACGGGCCAGCTTCTCACACGGGCCACCTCCGACGTGGACAGGGTGCAGCGTTTCGTGGGCAATGGGGCCGTCAGATTTCTAACCGCCGTGCTGATGATGGGAGGTTCCCTTTTTCTCCTCTTCAACATAAGCTGGCGTCTGGCCCTGATCATGGTGCTGGCCATCCCCATCACCTTTGCGCTTTTTGGCTTCTTTGCCCGCAAGGCACTCCCCCTCTTCCGCCAGATACAGGAGCGTCTCTCCGATCTGAACACCATCCTGCAGGAGAACCTGGCCGGCGTGCGCGTGGTCAAGGCCTTTGCCCGCGAGGACTATGAGATGGGGCGGTTCGAGAATGCCAGCCGAGGCTTTTACGACGTGAACATGGCCGTCAACCGCATCCTTTCCCTGGGTTTCCCCACCATCTTTGGCATCCTCAACGCCGTCACCCTGGCCGTCTACTGGCTGGGAGGTCGCCAGGTGATAGAGAATGTACTGAGCATCGGCCAACTGGTCGCCTTTTCCAACTATGTCATGATGGCCTTCTTTCCCATCCTGATGATGGGCATGATCATCGCCATGCTCTCCTCGGCCTCTGCCTCGGCCAAACGTATATTCGAGATCCTCGACGCCAGTTCCCAGGTCGTGGAAAAGCCCGATGCCATTCCCCTTCCTCCCGTCGAGGGCCATGTTGTGTTTGACGACGTCACCTTCCGCTACTATGAGGGTGCTGAGCCGGTATTGAAGGATGTCAGTTTCGTGGCCGAACCGGGTCAGACCATCGCCCTGTTGGGTGCGACGGGCTCGGGCAAATCGACGATCATCAACCTGATCCCTCGCTTTTACGAGGTCGATGAGGGCGGCGTGACCATCGACGGCTATGACGTTCGCGACGTCACCCTGGAGTCGCTGCGGGCGCAGATAGGCATCGTGCTACAGGAGACCAACCTTTTCGAGGGCACCCTCCGCGAGAACATCGGCTTTGGCCGCCCGGAGGCCTCCCTGGAGGAGATCGTCGCCGCAGCCGAGGCCGCCGAGGCTCACGACTTTATCACCGGTTTTCCCGACGGCTATGAGACCCACGTGGGGGAGCGCGGTGTGAACCTCTCGGGGGGACAGAAACAGCGCATCGCCATCGCCCGGGCCCTGCTGCTGGACCCCAGAATCCTCATCCTGGACGATGCCACCTCCAGCGTGGACATGGTTACCGAGTACCAGATACAAAAGGCCCTGGAGCGTCTCATGGAGGGCAGGACGAGTTTTGTCATCGCCCAGCGGGTGGCCACGGTACTCAACGCCGACAAGATCCTGGTACTGGAAGACGGCGAGGTGGCCGCCACCGGCACCCACGAGGAGCTTCTCGCTACCAGCGAGATATATACCGAGATCTATGACTCACAGTTGGAGGATATGGACGAGGTGATAGAGGCGGGAGCCAAAGAGGCGGCGTCATGAGGGGAAGACACGTCTTTGCAGAAAAACAAGACCCGACGGCCCCGACCCAGGTTCTGCGACGTCTGGTCCCCTATTTCGCCCCTTACACGGGACATCTCGTGCTCATGGCCTTTGCCCTGGTGGTGGGGACCCTGGCCGATCTGGCGGCCCCCTACCTGGTTGGCGTGGCCGTGGACCAGTTCATCAATCCCGGTGGGGAGGCAGTGCCCGCCTGGCTCTCCCTCCTCGTTTCCCAGGACGCGACGCGCCTGGAGGGACTGACCAGGGTAATGCTGCTCCTGGGCGCGACGTACCTCCTGGTATGGGGTCTGAACGTGCTCCAGTTTCGCCTGATGGTGACTGTCGCGCAAAAAGCCCTCCTCTCCATGCGCTCCCAGATCATGGAACAGATTCAGAGGTTATCCCTCGACTATTTCGACCAGCAGGATATCGGGGACCTGATGAGCCGTCTGAGCAACGACACCGAGGTCATCAACGATACCTTTGGCCCGGGGGTGACGCGGGCGCTGCGCATGGTGCTGTCCATGACCGGTATCGCCATCTCCATGGTGCTTCTCAACTGGCGTCTGGCCCTGGCCTCCTTCTCGCTGCTGCCCATCGTGGCGCTGATCGTCGCTTACTTTTCGGGCAAAGTGCGCACGGCTTTTCGTCAGACGCGCCAGACCATCGGGGAGGTCAGCACGGAACTGGAGGAGAATATCTCTGGTGTGCGCGAGGTGCAGGCTTTTGCCCGCGAGGCCCAGACGTTTGACGAGTTCGAGTCCATCAACGAGCGCAACCGCTCGGCCAACGTAAAAGCCCAGACCCTGAGCGCCCTTTTTGTGCCCATGTTGAACGCCCTCAGCACGGCGGCAACGGCCATCGTCATCGGCGTCGGGGGCTATATGATCCTGAACTACAGTCCCCCGCTGGTCTCCATAGGCGTCATCGTCTCCTTTCTCAACTATGTGCGCCGCTTCTACAACCCGATCCGGGAACTGGGCAACCTGTGGGCACAGATCCAGGCTGCCCTGGCCGGCGCGGAACGCATCTTTGACCTGTTGGACGTGGAACCCAGCATCGCCGACCCACCCGATCCCATCCCCCTGCCGAAACTGGAGGGGCACGTGACCTATGACCACGTCTCCTTTAGATATGAGGAAGATGAACCGGTGCTGCAGGATGTCTCCATAGATATCGAGCCTGGCCGCATGACGGCCATCGTGGGGCCCACGGGAGCGGGCAAGACGACGATAATTAACCTCCTGATGCGCTTCTACGACCCCGACGAGGGCGTCGTGCGCGTCGACGGCATCGATATACGCAACGTGGAGCGCAAGAGTCTGCGTCAACAGATCGGCATCGTGCCCCAGGACACCTTTTTGTTCTCCGACACCATCATGAACAACATTCGCTACGGCCGGCTGGACGCCACGGACGAGGAAGTCATGGAGGCAGCCAAGATAGCCAACGCCCACGGGTTTATCAGAGACACAGAAGAGGGCTATGAGACGGTGCTTGGGGAGCGCGGCACAGGGGTCAGCCACGGCAACCGCCAGATGCTGGCCATCGCCCGCGCCGTCCTCAAAGACCCCCGCATCCTCATCCTGGACGAGGCCACCAGCGCCGTGGACTCGCGCACGGAGCGGCTGATACAGAACGCTCTGGAGAACCTGATGTCCCAGCGCACCAGCCTGGTCATCGCTCACCGCCTGAGCACCGTGCGCAACGCCGACGAGATACTGGTCCTGCAAAAGGGTCAGATCGTGGAACGGGGCACCCACACCAAACTGTTGGAGGGCCAGGGCGTGTACCACGACCTGTATATGAGCCAGTTCCGCCGCGAAGAGGAGCCCGTCCCGACTTCCCGCGAGGCGTAGCCGACAGGGATCAAACCCGTCCCGCGAGAGGATCGGAAGCAGTGGGGCTGCTCCGCTCACCGTCGGCTCGAAGCCGACGTCTAGTCTCACAAGTGCGCTGAAAGCGCACTGAGCTGCGCATTTAGCCCTCATGCAACCTGTTTCCAACAGGTTTTCCCCTAACAGACGTGGATTTCAATCCCCGGCTGAGGTCCCTACGTGTCTATCCCCAACAAAGTCAGGGCGTCACGATGTATGATGGCCTCGATCTCTTTTTCGGGAATGCGCGGCAGGTTCGTGCCCTCCACGATGTCGTTCACCGAGCGCAGCGTGTCGAGAGTCTCCTGGGGCGTGGTGACGGGAAAGTCGGTGCCGAAAAAGACCTTGTGCAGTTGGGCATATTCCATGCACAGGGTCAGGGCATTATAGTACTGCCACGGGCGATAGAACTGGGCCGAGATGTCCGTATAGACGTTGGGATGCTTGCGGATGAGGGCGATGGTGTCCGGCTGCCAGGGGTGCCCAAAGTGGGCCACCACGATCTTGAGATCGGGATAGGCACGGGCCACCGCGTCCAGGGCCAGGGGATGGGCGTAGGAGAGCGGGGCCTCATGCACCGGTGACGTGGCCTGATGGAAGGCCATGGGCAGTCCCAGCCGCTCGGCTCTGGCATATACGGCGCAGCCGCGGGGATCCATGGGATCCCAGTTCTGATAGTGGGGGCTGACCTTGATGCCCACCATGCCCAGGTCCTCCACACAGCGCTCCAGTTCCTCCATAGCTCCCGGATCGCTGGGGTCCAGGGCGCAAAAGGGCACGATCTTTTCCGGCCACATGGCCGCCCAGCAGGCGATATCGTCATTGCCCGTGTCACTGCCGTGGGCGACGCCCAGCATGATCAGTTTATCCACCGGCGCCATGGCCTCCTGAAACTCGGCCCAGCCGATGTTGCGCTTGTATTGCCGGTCGGGGCGGTATCCGGGAGGGCTGAGTTCCGCCTCCTCCACCGTCTCCTCCTGCGTGGGCGTGTGTACGTGCACGTCGACGATCATGGGGAAACCTCCTTTTTCTGTGGCGCGGGTTATTGATGGCCCGCGCTTGCTATGCTACATAGAATGTACGACGAATGGG
>CAZMOW010000027.1:24969-27998 GCA_964567975.1 uncultured Anaerolineales bacterium
GCAGTTTTGCTGCGCAAAACTGCATCCGTACAGATCCATACGTAACTTTCTAAACCTATGCTTGGGTGCGAAATCTGCCTGTCATACAAATCCAGTTAAAATACGCTGGTCGCAGCCTTACGGTGCCTCTGGCCTGGGCCTAAAGGCCGCAGGCTCATGTTACAAAGCCTCTTCGAGGCTCCTTCAGCCCTCGCAGAGGGCTTTGTACTCTGAGCCCAGTGGGTTCAGCCCTGGGCGCGAAAAAGCTTGTTCTTAGAAGTTTAGCTTTCTATGTTCGGATCAGTAAATGGACGCAGATCGGAAAGTTGTACCAATCTACAAGTGCTCTGCCAGTTTTAGAAATTGCTGCGCAAATCTTCACTATCCGACGTGGTGGGGTGAGCGGTTTCCTCCCGTAGGGTGAAGCGTCTGCTTCGCCAACCGACGCCCCTTTCTCCCCTCTCCCACAGGTGGGAGAGGGCTACCCCCACGATTGACAGCCCATGGGGAGCATTCTATACTCGCCCCAATCTTATTCCACGTTCACGAAAAAACCTTACACCTGCCGAGGAGGTAGCATGTCGGACAAAGCCATAGAGACCATCGAAGACGGAAGCATCACCAGCACGCCGGGGTTCGAGGCGGCGGGCGTGTCCTGCGGGCTCAAGGTGGAGGACGAACTGGACCTGGCCCTCATACACGCGGAAGAGCCCTGCTCGAACGCGGCCGTCTTTACCACCAACGCCTTCAAGGCCGCCCCCGTCCTGTACGACCAGCGCATTCTGGCCGAGAACCCGGGGGGTCTGCGCGCCGTGGTCATCAACAGTGGCTGCGCCAACGCCTGCACCGGCGAGCGGGGCATGCGCGACGCGGAAGCGACTGCCGCCAGGGCGGCCCAGATGCTGGATATCACACCGGACGAGGTCATGGTCATGTCCACGGGCGTGATCGGCGAGTTTCTGCCCATGGAAAAGCTCCTGCCCGGGGTGGGAGAGGCAGCTAAGGCACTCTCCCCCGAGGTGGAGGTGGGGCACGCCGCGGCGCGGGCCATCATGACCACCGATACCCGCCCCAAAGAGCGGGCCGCGCGGGTGACCATGGAACAGGGAACCTGCACCATCGCGGGCATGGTCAAGGGCTCGGGGATGATCCACCCCAACATGGCCACCATGCTCTCCCTGCTGACCACCGATGCGCCCATCACCCCAGAACTGGCCCAGGCCGCCCTGGAAGAGGTGGTGGAACGCAGTTTCCACTGCATCACTGTAGACGGCGATACCAGCACCAACGACACGTTGCTGCTCATGGCCAACGGTCAGGCCCAGATGCCCATCATCGCCGAACGGGATTCGGCGGCCTATCGCAACTTTGTCAAGGGGCTCTCCGCCGTGGCCGTCGATCTGGCCAAGGACGTGATCCGCGACGCCGAGGGCGCCACCCACTTTATCGAGATCGCCGTACACGGCGCGCCCACGCCCGACGAGGCCAAATGCGCGGCCATGTCCGTGGCCACCTCCTCCCTGTTCAAGGCCGCCATCTATGGCGAGGATGCCAACTGGGGACGCATCATCTGCGCCGTGGGCTATAGCGACGTGGAGATCGACCCCGACCGGGTCAGTGTCTGGCTGGGGGACCTGCAACTGGTGCGCGACGGCGCCCCGTACCACATCGACGAGGAGAGAGCCAGCGCCCTCTTGGGGCGGGAGGAGGTCTCTATCACCGTGGACCTGGGGTTGGGAGATGCCCAGGCCACCGTGTGGACCAGCGACCTGACCCACGAGTATGTGACCATCAATGCCCATTATCGGACATAGCGGTAAATAGTAGAGACGCAAGATCTTGCATCTCTACAAGGCGTTGTCTCTTCAGTAAAAGCAGTTGATTCCGAACAGGTGTCGAACTTGGGCTTGGCAGATGTGGATTTCATCCTCGGCTGAGCGCTCTAAAAGTCTCATTTCTCTCAAATCGCCCTGTGCTACCGCCAACAAGGAGTAATAGACCCGAAAGACTTTGGAAGTCTTCAAATCCATCATAAGGGGTTTTCTGCTCGGCCTCAGAGACATCGTCTCAACAATGTAGCGTCCCTGAAGCAGACTTCCGAAGTCTCATCCTTTTCAAATCACCTTGTGCTATTATCAACAAGGAGGCATTCCATGACATCCCTGAAACGCGCCGATCCCAAAGACGTGGGCCTCTCGCCGGAGGGGCTGGAGACGGCCCAGCGACGCCTGCAAGAGATGGTGGAGGAGGGGGTCATCCCCGCCGCCTCCACGGCCATCGGCCGCCGGGGAAGACTCGTCCTCTCCGCCGCCTATGGGCGGCGAGGGAAAGACGAGGACTCTCCCAAGACGCAGACGGACACCATCTTTCTCCTGGCCTCCCTCACCAAGCCCGTGGTCTGCGCGGGGATCATGCTCCTGATACAGGAGGGGCGGCTCTGCCTGGACCAGCCCGTGGCCTCGCTGGTGCCCGCATTCGGCAAGGAGAAGGTGCGGCGTCATCTGATGACCCACACCTCGGGGCTGCCCGATCAACTGGACAACAACGTGGAACTGCGCACCCGCCACGCGCCCCTGGCCGATTTCATCGACGAGGTCTGCGCCCTCGATCTCCGCTTCCCGCCGGGCACGAGGGTGAGCTATCAGAGCATGGGCATCCTCACGCTGCAAGAGATCGCCGAGCGCATCACGGGCGAACGGCTGCGGGACTGGCTGCGCGAGCGCCTCTTTTCGCCCCTGGGCATGGAGGACACCACCCTGGGCATGCCCGAGGAGGGCATGGAACGCACGGCCTGGGCCTTTTCCTCGGGCGACGCCAACTATGGCGATGAGGAAGTCGACTGGGGCTGGAACTCGCCCTACTGGCGGGATCTGGGCGCCCCCTGGGGCGGGCTACACGCCACGGCGGAGGACCTGAGCCGTTTTTTAGCCCACATGCTGGGAGACCTCCCCGGCCCCCTCACACCAGCGGCCCGTCGGGCCATGACGCGGGACCAGATCGCCCCCATGCCCCACATCCCGCCGGCGCAGAAACTGACCCAGCGCTGGGGG
>CAZMOW010000028.1:0-8226 GCA_964567975.1 uncultured Anaerolineales bacterium
TCAGACTCCTCTTTCTGACAGGCCCAATGATTCTAACAGACTTTGCGTGCACCCCGGTGGGGACAACCACTTGACAGGCGGCAGGAAACATATATCATCAGTAACATGATAAAAAAAGTAATTTATGAGAGGAGGTAAACGTATGCATCCTATGACCGTGAGCAACCTACAGAGCGCCTTTTCGGGCGAGAGCCAGGCCCATATGCGCTACCTGATCTATGCCGACAGGGCCGAAGAGGAGAACTTTTCCAACGTGGCGCGCCTTTTCCGGGCCATCGCCTGGGCCGAAGAGATCCATGCCACAAATCACTTTACCGTGATGCGCGACGAGGAAGGGGACGCCCTGACGGCGGCCATGGCGGGATTCGGACTCGGTTCCACAGCTGCAAATCTGGGCGTGGCCATCGGGGGCGAGAGCTTTGAGGTGCACGAGATGTATCCTGCATACAAGGCCGTGGCCGAGGAGCAGGAGGAACGGAGCGCCCTGCACACCTTCGATTGGGCCTGGCAGGCGGAGCAAACCCATGCCGCCCTCTATGCAGAGGCCCAGGAAGCGGTGAAGGCGGGCGAGGACTATGATATCGGGGCGGTCAACGTCTGCTCCCGATGCGGCCATACTCTCATAAATGAGACTCCCGACCGCTGCCCCATCTGCAATGCCAAGAAGGAAATGTACCAGAGTTTCGACTAGACTCGCCTCACATAGGACGATCGAGCTTGGCGGCCGGGTACGACGCCCGCGCCGCCAAGTAGCACATGGGAATCCATTGACGAACCATGGGAAAAAGGAGGAAGACGGTGTCCTGGGAACATGCCATCACGGTACACATCCTCGACGAGATCGTCGAGGCCGGAGAAGAACTAAAAGCAAAAGAAATCGTCCTCTTTTGCGATACAGGAGGGACCTGTTTCTTTGACGATGCCCCCAACCCCTACCTCAAGGCCATGACGGAGGTGCTGGACAGGCAGGGGGCAGAGGGTTGGATGCTTGTGGACGTCACGCTGCGAGAAGAGGACATGATCTGTTTCTGGCGTCGGGAACGGAAGGACGGAGCGTAAGGTCTGGGGATTCCCGTCTAGACGTGGGCCCACTACTCTTCCCGCCTGACCCTGGAAGAAGCCTTCTCCGTCAGGTAGACCCCCGCCAGCACCAGGGCCGTCCCTACAAGCTGCGGCCATCGGATGGGTTCGCTCAGCACCTGGCGCGCGGCGATCAGGGTCACCACTGGCGCCAGGTTGACGTACACCGAGGCCTCCCCGGCCTCCAGCCTGGTCAGGGCAAAGAGATAGAGGAAAAAGGCCAAGCCGGAGGCCACCAGACCCAGGAACAGCAGCATGATCCACCCCCTGGCCGTGGGCCATGCTATCCCCTGGTAGAATACCTCTCCCGCCGCCAGGGGGGCCAGGAACAGCGTACCCCAGGCGATGGTGTGGGCGGTGACGGCGCTGGGCGCCCGTCGCCTGACTACCTGCCGCCCAAGCACCGTGTACAATGCCCAACAGAGGGCGCTCCCCAATATCAGCAGATCCCCAAGCAGGGTATTGGAAGGGGAGGATACCACACCCAGCAGCGAGTCGCCCGTCACCACCACCGCCACCCCCGCCATGGACAACAGGATCCCCAATCCCCGCCACAGGGTCAGGGGCTCTCCCAGGGCGAACCAACTCACGATGGCCGTCAGCGCCGGTATGGCCGAGAGAACGATAGCCGCGTTCCCCGAGGTGGTGTACAACAATCCCCAGTTTTGCAGCGAGAAAAAGAGGGTGACGCTCAAAAGTCCCATACAGGCCACACGCCACGTGGTCACCCCGCCCTCCACATGCCGCAAAAAGGGCGCAAAGATGATCAGTGCGATGAGGAAACGCCCAAAGGCCAGGGTCAGGGGTCCCATCTCCTCCAAAACGATCTCGGTGGCCACAAAAGTCGTCCCAAAGATGACCATCACCGTACTCACAGCCAGGACGCCCTGCCAGCGCGCGGCCGCCTCTTTCTCCTCCACGTCACACACCGTGTCCACCAAAACCCTCGCCACCGGATAGGTCAAAACGCCTCGCCTCTATTCTGCTCATCTCTCCTCGCAAAACTCCTGCACATCGGACACGAATAGACAAAAAGATGCTCTTTGACTAGGATTAAGGGAAGGTGACCGTCCGGGGGGACAGAGGCCATGTTGGGAATCATTGTACAAGGCTTTGACCCCTCGGACAACTTTTGGGGGGCGACGTCGTATCTGCCAGGGAAAGGAGCAAACGGAAGGCACTATGGGGTTATCGCGTTCAGACAGCGACCATCGGATCACGTTGAGCGCCCGGCGGGGCTGGCGGGGGGAATCGTATTCCTGCCCCTGGCGATATATTTCTTTCATCACTGGAGCTACTTTTGGGAGCGGGCCGATCAGGTGCTGGTATTTCGTCACCATAGCAGCCGGGAGGCCTGGCGAATCGTGGGCCAAAATCTGCTGCAAACCCTGGGCAGTTTCGTGACAAAGGGCGATCCCCGCTGGAAGTCCAACATGCCAGGACGTCCCGGCTTTTCCCTGCTATTGGCTCCCTTTTTTTTTGTTGGGCATCATCAGATCCCTTTGGAGGTGGCGCGAACTGCGCTACGGCCTGCTGATCATCTGGCTGGTGGTCATGAGTATGCCCGCCATATTGACCAGCGACGAGATGCCCCAGAGCCAACGCATGTCCGGTATCATCCTCGGCGTATATGGTCTGGCCGCTCTGGGTGTGGTCACCGCCAGCGACTATTCGCGACGGAGGTTAAAAGGACGCTGGCATCTTGGGATATCCCTCGCCCTGGCGCTCCTCGTATTGGCGGACGGAGGTCTCGCCCTGTATACCTACTTTGGCGTATGGAGTCAGCGCACCGACCTGGGATTCATGCCCCAGCAGTGGCACCCGGACGACAACGTCCATCAGCAGTTCGAGGTGCCCCTGCCCGCGGGCATCCCCGCCGGACCCTACACCGTGCGCCTGGTGTACAGCAGAGAAGGGGGCGATCCCCTTCCCGTGGTCCGCGAGGGAAGGCTGGCGGGCGATGACCTGCTCCTGGGGAAAACACACCTGGACGTGGAGGGACGCCTGATCAAATCGCTAACTTCGGAGGGGATCCCCTTTGGCGAGACCGTGCATGCCCTCTCTTATGAACACGTCGACACAGAGGTCCCCCTGGGGGGAGACGTCCTGTGTGCGGTGACCTGGCAGGCGCGGGAAGATCTGATCGAGGATCATACCGTGGAACTTTTTCTAGAGGACGCGGCGGGCCACGTGGCGAGGCGGCTGCAGTTGCCCATCGCCGGCGCCTATTCAGCCAGCCAATGGCTGGAGGGAGAAGTGGTCACCGCGCGGTACAGGGTGCCCCTGGGCAACCTGGAGACCGGGGATTACAGCCTGTATATGAGGATGTCCACATCCGAGCGGCACCTTGAATTGGGAACAGTACAGGTGGTGGGGCGGCCACGGCGCTACGAGGTGCCCGCCATGAAGCACAGCGTGGAGGCTCGTTTCGGGGAGGTGGCAGAGTTGTTGGGCTACGACCTGGAGGGCACGCCGGCACAGCCAGCTCAGACCATCCCCCTCTCCCTGTACTGGCGGGCCCTGGATGCGCCCACGGAAAACTATAAGGTGTTCGTTCACCTCGTGGATCAGGAGGAAGAGATCGTCGCTCAGCACGACAGCGCGCCCGCCAACTGGACGCGCCCCACAACCGGCTGGCAGGCAGGAGAGGTGGTAACCGACGAGCACGAACTGTTCATCCTCGACGACACGCCGCCGGGCACGTATTGACTCTATGTGGACATGTACGATGCAGCCACCTTTGCCCGTCTGCCGATCTTTGACCGGGAGGGGGAGCGGCAGCCCCACGACCGGCTGCTGCTAGGGTCGCTGACGGTGGAATGAGACGGAATGAGAACGCGACGTGTTCTTGACGATTGGCCCACGCCGCTATAACATGCACTTTGAAAGGCAGATGGGGAGGGAGAAGGTATGAGCGAATATGTGGCAGCAATCGATCAGGGCACCACGGGTACCCGCTGTATCATCTTTGATCACACGGGCAAGATCATCTCCTCGGATTACGCGGAGCACCGGCAGATCTTTCCGCGCCCGGGCTGGGTAGAACATAATCCCACCGAGATCTGGCGCAAGACCCGGCGAGTGATGATGGCGGCCGTGCAAAAGGCCGACCTCGATGCCCAGGACATCTGCGCCCTGGGCGTGGCCAACCAACGGGAGACCACACTGGTATGGGAAAGAGATTCGGGGGAACCCTATCACAACGCCATCGTGTGGCAGTGCACCCGTACGCAAGAGCTCTGTGAACAACTCATCGAGGAGGGATTGGATCCCCTCTTCCGTGAGCGCAGCGGACTGAAGGTGGCCACCTACTTTTCCGGCCCCAAGCTCAAGTGGCTGCTGGACAACATGCCGGGGCTGCGGGCGGCGGGGGAACGGGGGGACGCCCTCTTTGGCACCATGGACAGCTGGCTCATCTGGAACCTCACCGGCGGTCCTGACGGCGGCGTCCACGTGACCGACGTGACCAACGCCTCGCGCACCATGCTCATGAACCTCGAGACCCTGGATTGGGATCAGGAGTTGCTGGATGCCCTGGATATCCCCCGGGAGATGCTGCCAACCATTCGCCCCTCCAGCGACGCCGACGTGTACGGCACCACGTCCTCCCCCTTGGGCACCGACGTCCCCGTGTGCGGCGCACTGGGCGACCAGCAGGCAGCCCTGGTGGGACAGACCTGCTTCGCCCCCGGAGAGGCCAAGAACACCTATGGTACCGGGGCCTTTTTACTCATGAACACGGGGGAGGAGGCCGTCGCCTCATCCCGGGGACTGCTCAGCACCACCGCCTACAGCCTGGCCCCTGGCGAGTGCAGCTACGCCCTGGAGGGCTCCATCGCCGTGACGGGGGCGGCCATACAGTGGCTGCGTGACAAGCTGGGACTCATCAATAACGCCGCTGAGACCGAAGCCATCGCCAGCACCGTCGAGGATGCGGGCGGCGTCTACTTTGTGCCCGCTTTTTCGGGGCTGTTCGCCCCCCACTGGGACATGTACGCGCGGGGGACCATCGTGGGGCTGACCAGTTACGCGACCAAGGCCCACCTGGTGCGCGCTACCCTGGAGGCCATCTGCTACCAGAGCCGCGAGGTGCTGGAGGCCATGGAGGCCGACGCGGGGATCGCCCTGCGCGCGCTAAAGGTCGACGGGGGCGCCGTGCGCAACGATCTGCTCATGCAACTGCAGGCCGACATCCTGGATACCCCCGTCATCCGCCCCACCGTGCGCGAGACCACGGCGCTGGGCGCCGCCTATGCCGCCGGTCTGGCCGTGGGTTTCTGGGAGGATCTGGAGGCGCTGCGGAAGAACTGGCAGGCCGAGCGCGAATTCGAGGGCACCTGGGACGAGGAGCGGCGGGCCAAGGGCTATGCCGGCTGGAAGCGGGCCGTGCAGCGGGCCAAGGGCTGGCTGCAGGAGGCGCAAGATTGAACGCCCCCATGCCTGACGAAAGGTACGACATCATCATCATAGGCGCCGGCGTCGTGGGCAGCCTCATCGCCCGGGCCCTCTCTCGCTATCGGCTGCGCATCCTCCTGCTGGACAAGGCCTCCGACGTGGGCGAGGGCGCCACCAAGGCCAACACGGGCATCGTCCACGGGGGATACAACGCCGAGCCGGGCAGCCTCAAGGCGCGCCTGAACGCCCGGGGGAATCCCATGTTCGACGAACTGTGCGCCCAACTCGACGTGCCCTTTGAGCGGTGCGGCAGCTACGTGGTGGGGGTCACACCCCAGGATCACCACACGCTACACGACCTGTACCGCCGGGGCGTGGAGAACGATACGCCGGACCTGCACCTGATCGACGGCCCCGAGATGCGTCGCCGCGAGCCCGCCATCAACGAGAACACGGTGGGCGCCCTCTATTCGGGCACCGGCGGCATCGTGGACCCTTTTGAACTCTGCATCGCCGCCGCCGAGAACGCGGCGATGAACGGCGTGGAGGTTGCGCTGGAGACGGAGGCCCTGGATTTTTTGCAGGAGGACGATGGCATTCGTGGCGTGGTCACCAATCGGGGTACCTATCGCAGTCGATGGACCATCATATCCGCCGGGCTGTGGGCCGACGAGCTGATGCACAAGGCCGGCCTGGACAGCTTTGAGATCAAACCCCGCAAAGGAGAGTATTTCGTCCTGGACCGCATGGCCTCCAAACAGGTGCACAACGTCCTCTTTCCCTGCCCCACGCCCATCAGCAAGGGCATCCTGGTGACGCGGACGGTGCACGACAACGTCATCCTGGGCCCCAACGCCGACGTGATCGAGGACAAGGAAGATCTGCGCACCACGGCCTCCGGCCTGGCGGAGGTGATGGAAGGGGCACGCAAACTCGTACCCGATCTGGACGAGGCGCAGGTCATCCGCACCTTTGCCGGGCTGCGGGCCGGCGGGAACAGGGGCGATTTCGTCATCGAGATCCCCGAGGAGGTGGCGGGCCTCGTGGTCCTGGCAGGCATCGAATCGCCCGGATTGACCTCCTCCCCCGCCATCGCCGAGTACGTGACCCACCTTCTGTGCGAGGCAGGGTTAACCCTGGAGGAACGGCCCGATTATGATCCCCGACGCAAGGGCATCCCCCGTTTCTCCGAGTTGAGCCGTGAGGAGCAGGAGGTGCTTATAGAGCAGGACCCTCGCTATGGGCGGGTGGTCTGCCGCTGCGAGACGGTCACCGAGGGGGAGATCGCCGCCGCCTGCCACCGCCCCATCCCCGCACGCACCTACGATGCTGTCAAACGGCGCACGCGGTTGGGTACGGGCCGCTGTCAGGGGGCTTTCGATACCCCCCTGGTCATCGAGATCATGGCCCGCGAACTGGATATCTCTCCCCTGGAGATCACGAAACAGGGACTGGGCTCCCATTTCCTGGAGCGCAGGACCAAGGAGGTGCCGTCGTGAGAACCCTGGCCTGTGATGTAGCGGTCATAGGCAGCGGGCCGGCAGGGCTGGCCGCCGCCTATGGGGCCCGTGAGCGCGGTGCGGAGAGAGTCCTCGTGGTGGAACGCAGCGGGGAGTTGGGAGGCATTCTCCCCCAATGCATTCACAACGGTTTCGGGCTGGAGATATTCCAGGAGGACCTCACGGGACCCGAGTACGCCGCCCGCTGGATGCACAGGGCGCACGACGCGGACGTAGAGTTCCTCACCGAGACCATGGTCCTGGCGATCGACGACTCCCTGTCCCTCATCGCCACCAACGCCCGTCAAGGCCTGATACGCATCGCCGCCAAGGCCCTCGTCCTGGCCATGGGCTGCCGGGAGCGACCCCGGGGCGCCCTGGCCATCCCGGGCAGCCGGCCTGCGGGCGTGTATACGGCGGGCACGGCCCAGCGCCTGGTCAATATAGAGGGCTATATGCCCGGGGAGCGTTTCGTCATCCTGGGCTCCGGCGACATCGGCATGATCATGGCCCGCCATCTGGTGTTAGAGGGGGCAGAGGTTGCTGGAATGTTCGAGATACTCCCCTACGTGAGCGGCCTGCGACGTAACCTGGTACAGTGTATACGCGATTTCGACATCCCGCTGCACCTGGGCAGCACAGTGACCGAGGTGCGCGGCCGCCAGCGCGTGAAATCCCTGCTGGTGAGCGAGGTGGACGAGGAGGGCTGCCCCCTGCCCGAGACGGCAAGGGAAGTGTCCTGCGACACGCTTCTCCTCTCTGTGGGGCTGATTCCGGAGAACGAGCTTTCTCGCCAGGTGGGGATCTCCATCGACCCTGTCACGGGCGGGCCCCATGTGGACGAGGACAATGCCACCAGTGTGCCCGGCATCTATGCGGCGGGGAACGTGGTGCACGTATACGATCTGGTGGATCAGGTGACGCGCAGCGCCCTGCGCGCCGGCCGCCGCGCCGCCGACCATGTACGACGGGGGCCCGAGGCCATCGGGCGCCACATAGCGGTGGAGGCCGGGGAGAACGTGCGCCACGTGGTACCCCAACACGTACATCCGGCAGCCCTCGCGGATCACCCCTTCACCCTCGAGTTCCGCGTGCGGACGCCATTGGAATGCGCCGCCTACGCACAGGTTCATGCGGGCGGCGAGACGGTGCTCTCCCGGCGCCTCCGCTACGCCCGCCCCTCGGAGATGATCGCCGTCACGCTGGAGCCCGATCTGGCGTCGCAGATCACCGAGGCGGAGACGCTGGAGGT
>CAZMOW010000028.1:8326-27716 GCA_964567975.1 uncultured Anaerolineales bacterium
TCGAGAGTTCATCTGTATCACCTGTCCCGTGGGCTGCACCCTGGAGGCCGTCATCGAGGGGGAGGAACTGATAGAAGTCGAGGGAGGGGGCTGCAGACGGGGCGCGGATTTCGTGCGCGAGGAGCTGACCGATCCCCGGCGGACGCTGACCACCACGGTGCAGGTTGAGGACGGCACCCTGCCCCTGGTGCCCGTGCGCTCCGAGACGCCCCTGCCCAAGGGACTCCTCCTGGACGTGGCGCGGGCCCTGCGCGAAGTGGTGCTCACCGCGCCCGTCGCCCAACATCAGGTGGTGCTGGAGGACGCCCTGGAAAGTGGTGTGGACATCATCACCAGCCGCAGCCTCCCCAGGGACGAGAACGGCACCTCCCGCTAGACGAGTTCCAATCGCCTGAACCATATGAGGGGCTGGCCCAGCCGCAGGCCGAGCAGCCAGTGGCCCAGAACCAGTCCCAGTTCCCAACGGGAAAAGAGGATGATGCGCAGATGCGGGGGAGAGAACTGGCGGGCCGAGAGCTGCTGAGCGGGCCGATAATTCAGGATGAGGGCCCAGGCATAGTAGGCGCGCCTTTCATGGGGCAGATAGGCGATAAGCTTGCCCAACAGATAGACAAAGCGCGTCATGCGCTCCTGTTTGGTGCGCATCCAGAGAAAAGCGTTTATTCTATCGACGGGCTCATGCGCCTCATCCAGAACGATCATGGACGTTCCCCCTTACACATCTGCTGGTCATGATACTATACTAGCACATGATGCAGCACAGATGCGTAAAGGGGAGCTAAGTGGTGCGTAAAACCCCCATGAATTGGGCTATTCCCACCACCAGCGCGCAGAGGAGGAGGAATCCTCCCGCGCCCCCTGAAACCCGAGAACCGACGGCGAGCGCCGCGTGCGGCGCTGAGGGGGAAGACGCCTGGCGTGAGGGGAGCGCTTTTTCCGCCTCCCCTCCTCCGACTGGGGCCAGCGATCCCTGTCCAGGGCACTCAGCACCACCAGGGCCACGATGACAACGAGTATGATGATCATATCCGCCTCCTCATATTAGAACATTTGTTCGTGACCATATAGTAGCACAAATGTTCTGACGTGCCAAATGGGGGGTGCCGCGTAGCGGCACCCCATGCACAATCGCAAGCGATTGTGCATGGGGTTAGGCATGAGACGGTCTGATGGTATGAACGCCTGAGTGTTCGAATTGAGGAGAAGATGAGCAAGGTAGAAGGTGACAGCATGGAGACGAACGAACGTTTCAGCGAGAGCAACACGGCCTTTAACGCCCTCTCCAGAGACCTGGGAGAGAACTGGCAGACGCGCTTTCGCACCAGGCGCCTCTCATTGGTGACCGAGGGCAAGGGGGGACCAAGAGGCGAGGATCTACGACCCGAGGAGGCCCTGTTCCACTATGCCTACGCTGAGGGATTCGAGCGCGTGAATATCCTGACCGCCGAGTGGGGCAGCGGAAAGAGTAATCGGGGCGCGCTGCGCTGGGCGTCGGACGTGGATCTCCCCGAGGAGGTGCTGGCCGCGCGCTGCGACGATCCCATCGTGCTCAGTCGCCGGGTAAAGGAGATGGCCGCCCACTGCGGCGCCGGGCTGACGGGTATCACCCCCCTGGACCCCCGCTGGGTCTATGCCGACGTTCAGCGCAACCACTGTTCGCCAGAAACACCGCAGCGCACGCCCATCCGCTTCACCGACGAGGAGGAACCCTGGGAGGACGAGGAGGCCCTGCATCTGCCCCGCAGCATACGCTACGCCGTCGTCTTTGCCGTGCCCATGGACCGGCAGATGATCTCCACGGCCCCCTCGCTCCTGGCCGAGGGGGCCACCAGCCTGGGCTACTCCCACGCGGCGACAGTGGCCCTGAGTGTGGCCACCTACGTACGCTCCCTGGGCTATCAGGCCATCCCCAGCCTGAACGGCACGGCGCTCAACATCCCCCTGGCCATCAGCGCCGGCCTGGGTGAGGGGGGACGGAACGGCCTGCTCATCACCAGGGAATACGGGGCCTGCGTGCGCCTCTCCAAGGTGATCACCGACATGCCCTTGATCCCCGACAGGCCCGTGGATCTGGGGATCCGCGCCTACTGCGAGGCCTGCAGCGTCTGCGCCCGTGCCTGTCCCGTGCAGGCCATCTCCCACGGTGCGCCCGCCCGCGAGGCAAACAACGAATGCAACCGGAACGGCGTGAAAAAGTGGCACATCGACGCAAAAAAGTGCCTGCGCTACTGGGTGGCCTCGGGGACAAGTTGCAGCGTGTGCATCGCCCGCTGCCCCTTTACGCGGGAAAACCGCTGACCCGTTGGCCTGCCCCAGGAGGTGATGGGTCGCACGTCGCGGTTTAATGGGGCATTCGTGGGGTTCGACGAGCAGGTACGTCGGAACGGTATCCCGACCAGGGCGGCGTCCAAAAGTCCACCATAAAGCACCAGCCCCATCGTCTCAGGATGGGCCTGGTCATAGGGTGGAGCGTCTGCTCCGCCAATGGGCCGTCACGTGTGAAACATGACGAAGCAACGCTTCATCTCCACGATACGAGGAAAGCGTTGACGCCTATGTTCAATGGCGGAGCAATGGAGATCGTTGGCTGTACCTACTACATCAGCCGACATGAGCGGCGATGTGTGACGAGCCACGGCACTCCACCGGGGCTCTGCGAGCCCCTCGTTACGTGCCTTACTACGAACCAGGCCTACACCTCCCCCACGGGGCAGATGGCGATGCAGGTGGAGCAGCAGCCGTAGGAGGCGCAGGCATAGGGATCCTTCCAGCCCTCGCCGTCGATGGCCCCGATGGGACAGTTCTCCACACAGAGACCACAGTCGGTGCACATCTCCTCCTCCATCGGTTCCCCGGCGGTCAAGGGGGAATCGGTGATGATGGAGGTCACATAGACCCGGGGGCCGAACGCGGGGGTGATGATACTGCAATTCAGACCCAGGGTGCCCATCCCCGCCAGGTACATGGCCGGCATATGGTAAAAGGGCGCCGTGCGAAAGCGGGCGTTCTGCTTGGCCGGCGGAAGATGCAGGGCGCTCCAGCCCTCGTGGCGCAACCACTTGGCGATGTGGTAGCCCATACGGGACAGCTCGCGGTTGAGGATGCCGTTCTCCTCGCCCAGGAAAAAGCGTTCGGCGCCGGCGGGTTGCACGTTGGATGCCCCCACCTCCTCGGCGGCACGCCGCCGCAGCCCCGAGAGCTCTGGGCGCAGCACCGTGGCCACGGTCCCGGGCTCGTAGGGCAGGCCGATGATGATGACGGACTGTGCGCCCTCCAACAGGTGGGCAGGCGCGGGCTTGTCGGGGAATTCCTCGGCGTACCGCGCCGCCGAGGCCACGCCGTACAGCTCGGCGCCCAACGATTCGGCGTATTCGCGTACCTTGGTGTCCAGCGCTTGCTGGTCGATGGCTTGCTGCGTCTGTGCCATGGGGGTACCTCCTTGCAAAGATGTATAGTTTCTGTAGTCAGTATCTCGTATTTTAGTGCAGAGGAGCGGGGTGGGCAACTGGAGTGTGCAGGGACCTATCGTCCCTCAACTAGACACCTTCTCTGCCGCGACAACACCTGCCGTTGACTCACTACTGTAATGGGAATGGCCCCTCATGGAAGGCTCTTCATTCTCACGATACCAGCCAGGTCTCGTTGCGCGCAGCTCTTGATAGCGGACCTTGAACCGCCTCGCCTGGGTCAATGTTTCAATCGGGGTCTGGGATCGCTTCGATGCCTCACGCCAGACCTTCCTTTCCACTGTACCCATGATGAGGTAACGATCCCCGATCACCGACGGATCAAGTTGCATGAATATGTCGAATAATATCTGCTCGATCTCGTGCTTGTGCGCGATGAGCAGATCACACTGCTCGCAGTAGCGACAGCTGTAGTTCAAGGTGATGAGGTGCATGGGATCGATAAGGATGAGTAGAGAGCGCATGGGCGTCGTGCTCCAGCATAAAGGCATAGGCACGTCCGAAGACGCTTGGGCCTCTGAAGCAAGATACGTCCACGTCCCTTTTTCCCATATCAAAAGCTATACACCTGGCCTATCCTGATGGATTCGTTTCATTGTGCCAGGGCCAGTGACCGGTCAATTCTATCTCCAGGGTAAAGCTGAGGAACGTACGTATGAGCACCACAAAGGCCAATGGCAGCAACTTTTTAGTTTCCAGTTCGATGGCCACGATACGGATGATATCCGCTGCGATAAAGAACTCGAGGCCCAGCAGAATACCTCGCCCAAGGCGCTGGCGGACCTGGAGGAAAACCGCCCGCAACTCGACTCTTTCATAGAGTCGGAACGCCGCAAAAACCAGGGCATAGAGTGCCAGCCCGGTAACAATAAAGATGCCAAATAACTCGATTATCACCGCACAAAATTCGGCCAGCGCTTCTATAATGGTAAGCGTGTTATAGCCGTTATGGTATGCCCACTCAAAGATCATCATCTCAACCTGTATCTCCCAAATTCAGTTTCCACTCCTCTCCATGGCGATACCTATAAAGAAGCCAGACTAGAACGGAAGTCGCTCCTCCAGCCGCTTCAGGTTGGTCAGGCCCGGCGCTATCTCCCCCAGTTCGAGCTGGTGCATAAGCTCCACGACAGCGATGTTCATGGGCGTGGGGACGCCCACTTCCCCCCCTTTTTCCACGACGACGCCGTTGAGATAGTCCACCTCGGTGCGCCGCCCCTTGATCACATCCTGCAGCAACGAGGGGCGCCCCGGTTCTGGCAGGCGCGCGAGTTGCTCTTCCGTCAGGCCCCGTCCCCCGCGCGCGGCCGCGAGTTTGTCCCGCAGGGCGAGGAAATCGTCTCGCGTGCTGGCATGGGCGAATTCCTGGAAGGAGAGGTCGTTCAATGGTTCCAGGGCAATGCCCATGCGCGTGGCCACCGCGGCCGCCTCGCCGCCGATGACGACGCGGATGAAATTCTCCAGATCCGCCTGCGCGGCGTCCATCTCCCGTCCCTCGGGACCCAACAGGCCGGCCAGGGCGTTGCCCATGGCGTTCCACACCAATTTGGACCAGCGGGCGCCCCAAAGATTGGTAGTGACCTCGCTGGGGCCCATGACCTGCAGCATCTCCACCATTCCCCGTACTCGCGGCGTGATCCGGCCCGACAGTTCCCCCACGGTAAAGGCATGGGTGGTGGTGGGATCGGTGCGCACCACGTGGCCGGGATCGTAGACGCCGGCGCTTATGAGGGTCATACATCCCACCGTGCGGTGATAGCCCACGATCTGCGCCACCGGCTCGTCGTTCAGAGCGTTCATGGCCGGCAGGATAAAGCCCGAGGGCGCCAGATGGGGCGCGATCAGGTGGGTAGACCACACGGTATCGTAGGATTTGACGGAGAGAAAGACCATATCAAAGGGCTCCCTGAGGCCACTGACCTCGCTCAGGTGGAGGGCCGTGACGGGCACGTTGAACGTCCCATGCACGTCGCTGAGGGTCAGCCCCCCCTCCTTCATGGCCTCCACGTGGGCGGCCCATTGATCGATGAGGGTCACGTCGTGATTCTCACGGGTGAGATAGGCGCCGATGGAGCCCCCGATGCCTCCCGCCCCCAGTATGGCTATACGCGGTTTCATGATAACCTCCTATGGCTCGCTCGTGAGCCGGCATGCTGGTAGATGCACATCTTGACAGTATAATCCGGGGCCACGCCCTGTCAAGACACCCACCTCAATCATCCGCGAGGAGATGGACATATGGCAACTTCTATCGCGTCCCAAAGGGACGGGGCTGGCATCGTCACTTGCCAGGTGATGGGAGGCAACCGTATCGGTGGAATAAAAGTCGAAAACTGTGATCAACGTGCTATAATAGGGGCAGCGTGAGGAACCAGCGGAGGTAAAGGTGAACGTACCAAATGTCGCAGAGTATGTGAGGGAAAATCCCTTCTTCGGCGCGCTGGAAGAGGCTCAACTGCGGGGTCTGACGCGCATGGGGGCCCTGCAAGAGATGAACGCGGGGCAAATTCTGGGCCTGGAGGGCGACCGCTGCACGTCTGTCTACTTTGTCCTGGAGGGACGCATACGGGCCATCAAGATGTCAGTCGGTGGCCGGAAACAAGTTCTCGGCGAATTCGAGCCCGGCGAGGCGTTCTACATGGTGCCCGCCCTGGATGGTGGCCTCCTTCCCGTGACCACGCGCACAGTGACCCGGGTGACCCTGCTGCGCTTTTCTCGTCAGGATTTTCTGCGTCTGGTGGAACGCCACCCGTCCATGGCCATGGAGGTTCTGACCACCCTGGCGCGTAGGATGCGCCGGCTGACATCCCTCGTCGAGGATCTCTCCCTGCGTTCCGTCTCGGAGCGGCTGGCGAAAATGCTGCTCCAGCGGGCAGAGTCAGCCCACGTCCAACGCATGACACAGCGCGAGATGGCCGCCCAGCTGGGGACGGTGCGCGAGGTGGTATCGCGAAATCTGACCCAATTCCAGGAGCAGGGATGGATCGAGGTGCATCGGGGCAGCATAGAGATCATAGATCCCCAGGCGCTTCGCCGCGAGGCGGCCATATAGAGATATCAAGACGTGACTTTTGTCACGGCGAGGGACGCGAAAAAAGGGTAGAATAAAAAGTAAAATAGAGGCAGATTACATACCAAGGATGAGATATATGAGCGAAACAGACCACGCCATGCCCGAAATCGATAGAGAACGCTGTACGCTATGTGGAGATTGCGTCGAACTGTGTCCGCAGGGGGCGGTGCATATCTGCTGCAGCAAGGTCACCATCGACGAGGAGTTGTGCGAATATTGCGGCGAGTGTGAGGACATCTGTCCCATGGGGGCCATCGCCCTGCCCTACGAGATCGTCATGGGGAAGACACAGGGTTCTACCAAAGAGAAATAGTTACCCGATCGTATAGCATATGCCCAGACACCAAAAGCGGGACCACGAAATCTCGGGTCCCGCTTTATGGTAGTGACATCTTAAGAATCAGGCGGGTGCTTGCCAGTCCTCACACGTCATCTCCTCTGGGCAGCGGACACACTGCCTCCTGACGCCCTCAGGGGACAGACGTTTGGCATCCACGTCGGCGGCGATATCCTTGGCACAATAGCCATAGCCCTCAAGCATCACATAGTAACGACACTCCGGGCAGCGATTCTGAGCAGCCTTGCGTCCCCTACGACCAAACAATCCCATACTTCTTTCTCCTTAAAAAGAAAAAAACCGTGGGGCCGCCAACTATGCAGCCCCATACTGAATATGCCAAGAGTATACGAGTTCCTGGCTTTCTGTCAAATGATGGCCGGACCTTTCCCCTCTCATATCACTTGCCCTGCTGCCAAAATGACATATACTGTATCTGTGAAGATGCAGGATGAATGATGAATATGGGAGGAGCCTCCGTCATGCTCTATCGTACCCTTGGCCGTACAGGGCTCAAGGTCTCCATCGCCGGATTAGGCAGCGGCGGCGCGTCCAAGCTGGGCCAGAACACGGGACGCACACGCGCCGAATCGCGCCGCGTGGTGAGAAAGGCGCTGGATCTGGGCATCAACGTGTTCGACTCCTCGCCAGCATATGGTGAGAGCGAGGAACTTTTGGGCGCGGCCCTGGAAGGGGTACCCCGTGACCGTTACATGCTGGCCACCAAATTCCAGCCCAAGGTGGACGATGAGATTCACGACGATCCCCAAGCGCTGATAGAGCAACTGGAACAAAGTCTCAGACGCCTGAGGGTGGATACCATCGACGTGCTACAGTATCATGGTGTGGGCCCAGATATCTATCGGGAGGTGATCGATCGTTTCCATCCCGTGGCGCTGCGGGCACAGGAGGCGGGCAAGGTGCGCTTTTTGGGCATCACAGAAACCGTGGCCGGGGACCCTCACCACGACATGCTCCAAACGGCCCTGCAGGAGGATCTCTTTGATACCTTTATGGTGAAATATGGCATCCTCAACCAGCGGGCCGCCGAGGAGCTACTGCCCCTGGCCCAGGAAAAGAACCTGGGCGTCTTTGTCATGGCCGCCGTGCGCACGTCGCTTCGGAATCCTCACGAGGCGGTGGAGACCATCAACCAGTTCATCGACGACAGGCTCCTCTCTATACCCAGGCCGAGCGAGGACGACCCCCTGGGATTGGGCAAGGTCACCGACGGAGAACTCCCCTCTGTGACGGAGGCGGCCTACCAGTTCGCCGCCGCTCACGAGGCCGTATCCACGGTGCTGATAGGCACCGGGAATCCCCAACATCTGAAAACCAACGTGGCCGACCTCTTGTCGAATCCGCTCTCAGAGGCTCAGATCGAATATCTAAAAGAGACCTACGGCCACCTGGCCTGGAATGCCTGAATCGATGCTTTAGACCAATCCCTGCTTTCGGTACACCTCGGCCGCCTCACGGATGAAACGCGCGTTCTCCACAGCATCGTATTCCGTTTCCATCTCCTCGGCTAAGGCGAGGAGTTCCTCGTAGGTCAACCGATAGGGGCGCAGGGCCTCATAGACCGCCAGTACCTTTTCGTTGGGTACCGTGGCGAGTTCTGCCGCACGGCGGAAATTGGCCGCCAACTGCGGAAAACCGGCCTCCTCCGCGATGCGGGCCTGCTCTCGCAGGGTGTCCGGATGGATGCCCAGGTCGTCCGCGTCGATCTTGCCGGCCCGCAAGTTTTCTAGGGTCAGTTCGGACAGGGGACGGCCGGTCCGCGATCGGATGCCCTCTCGTGCGTTTTCTCCCAATGGATATCGTTCTTTTTCACTCACTTCATAGCCTTTCTTCCAAAGCGCCCTATACGTCGGGCTCCCAATCGAACCACAGCTCGGTAGGCGGGCGATCGGGGTCCACTTGTTCGCATTCGCGCCGGTGCAGGAGCATGGTCTTGACGATCAGACGCAGCCGCACCCAGTTATCCACTTTGACGGGCACAGGATCCACCGCCTCTCCCTTGGCATAGCGGGCCGCGTTGCGCCCGATCTCCCGAAAAGAGTCCAGGGTCAGGTTGGGCGAGTGGGAAAAGAGCTCCAGATTGTTCAGGGGAGCCAGGTCGGCGCGGTGGATCACCGTCGTGCCCCGCGACTGCATGCCGATGGAGACGCCGGAGCCGCTCAACTGGGCACCGGCATACCCTATAAAGGCGCAGTCGGCAGAACGATGTACCTTGACCAGGCGCGCGCTCCCTCCCTCCTCGGCGACGCCGGTCATGATCTGCTCCAGTACTTTGTCATGGGGCAACCCATTGATCGTCTCGGTCAATTCCCGGCCAAAGGCGGGCCCCACGGCGATCACCACCTCGGGGCTGTCCCCGCTGGCGGCGGGGCCGAGTTCCTTCAAGCGCTCCACCGGATTCTCACCCTGTCCCTCCAGATATTTCTCCGGCGACCGGGCCTGGGGGATATCCCGTACCTTTTCCCAGCGCTCGCCCTCGAGTCGATACCCCGTCCCCGGGCCCCGATAGTCGTTGGGATCGTTGATCCCGCTCAACACGCCGAAATCGGCGTCGAATATGGCCGAGGGCTGCAGATAATCTCCCAGCACGCGCTGGCGGGTCAGCTCCAGCAGGCGCTCGGCAGTCTCCGAAAAGCCCCCTTCATCCAGGACGCGTATGGCGTCCAGCACGGTGCGATCTCCAGCCAGAAACGCGTCGGCGGCTTCCAGATCCGCGACCACGTCGCGATCTGGCAGGTCGCGGCTGTCCATGGCCGTCACCGCCGCCTCGATCTCCTCCTCGGTGATGGGCGGAAAACCCAAGCCCTCATACACCGCCTGGATGGCCCGCGCCGCCTGCTCCCGAATGGTCAGGGCATCCTCCTCAGAGATGGGATGGAGACCGGCATCGATCCTCATATCGCGCTGGATGACGTTATAGTCATCGTATTCGGTGACGTCGAAACACCCGCCGCCAAACATGTTATCGTAGCGGGGCACGGCACTGAACCCCGAATGCACGAAATCGGTGCCGGGAATAAACTGGCACATCAACTTGGCCGTCTTGCGCATGTCGGAATGGCTGGCCAGGGCGTCGTTGCCCGAGGCGACCTCCAGATTCAGCATGGAGGCCAGGAGATTTTCCGCCAGGATGACGCGCACGCCCCCGGGAAGGGATTCCGGCAGGGCTACGCAACTGATGGAGCCGTTCTGCACACCCTGACTCCCCGCACCCCGGGTCACCAGCAGGCACCGGGCCTCCAGATAGAGCATGGAGCGGCCCTCGGCATGGCCCATCAGGGCCTCGGACCCCGTGCCGGAGGTGAAGCGGATCTTTACCCCGCGGGAGGCATAGGCGGAAGCCAAAAAGGCCTTCGACCATGGCGTATCGTCGCCATCCACAAAGGCCCCCTCTGTGCCATATACGGAAAGCGTCTCCGCATAGCTGGTCAAACCCTTGAACCCCAGACGCAGGTTGGTGCCCTCCTCGACGGCGCACTGGGTCAACACCCCGCCACGTCCTACCTGAGAGCCGACCAGGATGGACAAGGCATTAAAGGGAGCGTAACGGGCCACGCCCACCGTGGTCTCGTTCTCCGCAAAGCCCCGCAGCGCGGCCTCGGCGGCGTCGGCTGCCAACAGGGCGGGGTTCTCCTTGCGATTGGTCACGTGGGCCTGATTGGCCGGCGTGCGCCGCACGCGCATCTTGCCCAGCCCCATCATCATCTCCAGCACGCTCATGTGTCCCACGATCTCCACCAGCTTGGCTGCTGTGCAGCCGGCCACCAGGCGACTCACCTCCGCACGGGGGACGTTGATATCCACCAACATACGGGCGAGGGTCTCCGCGGGGATGCTCATGGCCCGCTGGGCCACGGACAGATCCAGGGCGTGATCGGCGATGAAGCGATCGATCAGATCCATCTCCTCCCGGGGCACGCCGTCCATCTCTATCACTCGCCCATCCTCTACACGCAAGCTGGGTTTGGGATCATCGGGGCCATCGGCCACGATCAGCCCGGCCTCGGGCCATTGGTGTACAAAGGCCTCGTTATTGATGGGTCTCTCGTCGAGCTGGGCGAAGCGTTTCGACTCTCGCATACCTCTCCTCCAGGCAACTTAACGCATCATGTGGGAAAAAGTGCTGTACAAAAGGAACAGCCACCACTCTCAAACGCCGTCCCTCATCCCACATGCGCGTTGATTGTAGCACAGGTATCCAAAAGGGCCAATCAACTGGCCGCTTCCGACGTAGGTCGGATTGCCAATCCGATGATGTAGAGACGCAAGATCTTGCGTCTCTACCTTCTGGGGCCTTGGGATATCGCCACATCATCTGATGGGACGGGTAATATAAGCGTCCCATGCTAGAGATTGGAAAGATAGTCGAGCAATGAGATTGCTCAGTTTGCCATGGGCTGGGCATCATAAATGGCAAAGAAGGAGCCGTGGCAAAAGCCACAGCTCCTTTATCACAAGCTCCGGGCTTCAGCGTGGGGCGATACGCTGACTGGATTCCTAGTCCAGTTGCGCGGAGCGGAGTACGGTCTCCAGCAACGGCTCTAGGGCCGATAGTTCGTGCATACTGGGCGCGCTCACATAGAAGTCGATCCCCGTGCGCTGGCCGTCCTCATGCACCGTGGCGAGTACATGCTTCTGAACCGCCTCCACCGGCGCCTTTTCGTCGCCGCCCTGGGGCGCGGGGCCATAGACCTCGATCGTGAAGGAGCGCGCGCCTGGGGCCCAGTCCAGTTCCATCGGCTCCGAGGCCAGGGCCTCTGCAGGCTCTGGCAGCAAGACTGCCTCCGCCTCCATGGGCGGTTCAAGTGCGGCAACGTTGACACCAAAGCGTCCCTCGCCGCCCCTCACAGGTGTCCACACCCACTCCGATCCCTGCTGGGCCCAGTCGCTGGGCATGCTGAAGCCCAAGGTGAACTGGCCTGTCGGTATCTCGCTGCGCGCAGAGGGGGACGCCTCAGGTGTCGCCTCATCGCCGGGAGAAGCACAGAGCACGTCGGCGATCTTCCACTGATCCCCCTCGCGCTGCAGCAACAGGTCGAAGGAATGCCCCTCAAAACTGGTCTTGACCTGCACCCGGGCCTCATCAACAGACAGGCTCACCTCTTCTACCATAATGTCTTGGGAAACGTCCTGAGCGCACAGGAAAGGGTCGTAGCCGCCCTTATCAAAGGAGGCGATCAGTTCGTCGACCTTCTGCACAAAGGCCTCCGTCAGATATTTGTTCGATCTGTATGCTCCATCGACCAAGGGGTTTCCCGTCTCGCTATAGTCCAGGTACCAGGCATAAAAGGCTTCAACCACCGCCCCAGGTTCCATTCGTGTCGCCTCGACCGTGGGGCAGACCACCCCGTCGATCTTCCAGGCCCCATCCAACTCTTGCAGTTCGATGGTCAGGTCCCGCGTGAAGGCGTGTTCCGTGCCGGCGTTCCAGACCTGGTGCAGTATAACGCTGGTCTCGCCATCCACGACCTGGACGATCGAGATATCAAAGCCGTCGGGAATATCCTGGGCGCACAGGAAGGGATCGTAACCGCCTCCCTCAAAGGAGGCGAGCAATTCGTCGACCTCCTGCACAAATGCCTCTGTCAGGTGTTCGCTCGACTTGTATGCCTCGTCGACCATGGGATTCCCCGTCTCGCTATAGTCCAGGTACCAGGCGTAAAAGGCCTCCACCACTGCTTCGGGCGCCTCAGCGACGGGCTGCGCCGGCTCCGGCGTCTCTGTGAGGGTGGGCGCAGGTTCTGCGCCGTCCGCTACAAGGCTCGCACAGCCACTGAGTGCCACGCACACCGCCATCACCACCAACATCCATGAAAATCTCTTTGCATTCATCCTGTTCTCTCCTTCTACGGCCCTAACGCTGAGCCGTCAAATTTATTGCCTACAGTGTAGCACCACCGAAAGCATAGCACATCGGCCAGGTGGAGAGTTTTGATCCTGGCCCCCTGATCAGTCTGCGCCCTGACCACCTGACCAGGAGCCACAATCTCGCCAAGTCTCCTCTCACGCCTCGGCCTTTTCAGGGTCGCGGACAAAAAAGCTCGCCAGCAGTAAGGAGATTAGGGTAACCGCCAGGACAAAGAGCCAGGGATAGACGGGATTCCAGTGATAGAGATAGCCCCCAGCGAGGGAGGAGAACATGATGGGCAGGGTCATCAAAAAGCCCACACCGGGGCCTCCTGTGCCCCCGCTGCTGGCCCCGATCATGACGGAACCCCGTCCCAGCGCCGCCATGACGCGGCCCCGTAGATCCCGTGGAACCATGTCGGCCATCAGCGCCGAACAGGCAGGGATGAAAAAGGCATTTACAAGCCCCACAACTAATCGTATCACCAGCACGTGCCAAAAGACCTCAGACAAGACAAAAAGGGGAATGGCCACCAATGAAAGGAAAAGGGAAATCCGTATGCACCTCGACCGACCATACCGGTCCACCACCATGCCCGCCGGGATATAGACGAGGTTACGCAGCGCTGTCTCAACAAAGAGGATGAGCCCCCATCTCGTAGAGGATAGCCCAATCTGTCGCGAGGCGTATACGACCCAAAAGGGACCGGCGACGGCGTTGGCCATAAAGCTCAGGGTAAGAATGACCGCCAACACGCTCAACGAGCGAGGCAGATGCCCCAAAACGTCGAGGATGTCGCCGTAAGCATCCCTGACAGTTTGAGAGAGATCGGCAAGTTGCACTCCTGTAGGATCACGCGGCGACGTATCCTCAAGACAGCGAAGATTGATGACTGCCGAGGCCAGATAAACCACCATCAGAACAGCATAGAGCAGCCGTATGCCCAGCTCCTCCCCCAGGGCATCAATGGTAAGCCCCGCCACATAAGGAGCCACGATGGCCAATAGACCAGAGATGCTGCTCATGGTAGCCATACCCATGCCTCGATTCTCAGGGGAGAGCGAGTCGGCGAGGATGGCAGAACTGGCCGAAAACTAACACAGCAAACCCCTGCAGCAGGCCAGCCAGGGCGATAACGCGCCAACTGGGGGCCAGGACGTACATCAGCAGGATGGCGCCAGAAAAATAGCCTGTGAAACCGATCACCTTGACCCTGCTCACCCGGTCCGCCAGATACCCGGCGATGGGAAAGGCGATCAGGCCGGCCAGGGGACGCAGGGAATTGACGAGCCCGATCTGCGCCGGTTCACCGCCAAGGGCCAGGATGTAGAGAGAGGCATAGGGAAAGACCATGGAGCGGGCGAACATGCCCATGGCCCCGGTCACGGTCATGATCAGTATATTGTCGTGCATAAAGGCAAAGATTTTTCGCAGCGATTTTAGCATCAGCCACACTCTTATCAGATATCCTTCGAGGAGGGGCAAGCACTCTCGTGCCAGGGGAGCACACAAAAGCAACAGATTCCCATAGGGAACGCTGTGACATCCGATATCCTATCGAACGATGGGAAACTTGACAAGTCGCGAAAAGGACGAATCCATCGTGTCTGTCCTATCAGATGATCCCAGTCGCGTCCTGTATCACATCATCATGTGCAGAAAATATTTGTAGCAACAGTGGAGCCTCCGGCCTACACAGCCGTTCAGTCTCGCCCCTGGTCAGGTGACCAGGTCACGTAACCTTGATCTGACTGGTCAGCGTTCCTCAGAAGCGATACAATATGGCCAGTCTATAAATGGCCGTGTGGGCTACAGGAACTTGTGGAATGACAGAACGAATGAAATCTCGTTTCTCGCTTCCGATCAGTTATCTGTTGTGTATCCTTATCCCGACGCTGAGCGCTTGCTCCTCGCCGCTTTCATCCATCCCGAAACCGACGTCCGCACAGGCAGATATAGTCCCAGCGGCAGCCACGAGCATCTCTCAACCGACCGGCACACCTCTCAGGTCAACATCAACTTTCACCCCTGGTCCCACGTCGACGCCTCAACCGACGCCGACCATGACCTTGACGTCCACACCCATGTCCACCCCCACGCCGCCGCCGCTGCCAGAAGAGTGCCTGAAACAAAAGTTCATTGAGGATATCGAGGCTTGCCACGAGGTGCCCCAGTACGATATCGACCTGACCGTGCGCCTGGCACCGCCCCAGGTGACGGGGAGCCAGCGGATCACGTACACCAACGCGGAGGATGTGCCGTTGGATCATCTCTATCTGCGGCTCTTTCCCAACAGCCGTGGCTATGGTGGGACCATGACCGTAACGCAGGTGTTGTTGGACGGGAAGGCGGTCACGCCCGAATTCGAACTGCAAAACACCGCCGCACGGCTGCCGCTGGACGCGCCGCTGGCGTCGGGACAGGTCATAACGCTGGCCATGGATTTCGCCGTCACCGTTCCCACGTCAGGCATATCCGGTCACGCGCTATTCTCGTACCTGCGCGGGGTGATGGCCCTGCCCACGGTCTATCCCATCATCCCCGTGTACGACGACGAGGGCTGGAATATCGAGCACGTACCGGAGCACAGCGACGACCTGCACACCGACATCGCTCGCCACCACGTGCGCATCTCTGCGCCGGCCGACTTGACCCTCGTGGCCTCTGGCACCTGCACGAATCCCGAACCCGGGCGGTGGATATGCCAGGCGGCGCCGATGCGAGATTTTACCCTGATCCTGGGGGAGAATTACGAACGCGCCGCCCGAAAGGTAGAGGGCGTGGTGGTGAATAGCTATTTCTACCCGGGACACGCAGAAGGCGGCGGGCGAGCGTTGCAGATCGCCGTCGATGCGATGTCGGTGTTCAGCGAACTCTTTGGTCCTTATCCCTATACCGAACTGGATATTGTCGAAACACCCAATCACCTGGGCGGCATGGAATACTCGGGATTGGTGGTCATCGAGGATGGACTTTATACGGGAGGAGGAGTGGAATGGTTGACAGCCCACGAGGTGGCCCACCAATGGTGGATGGTCGTGGTGGGAAATGACCAGATAGACGAGCCGTGGCTGGACGAGGCCCTCACCCAGTATAGTACCATGCTCTATTACGAAAGGGTCTATGGGAAGGATAGGGCTATAGCGATCCTGCAGCAAGAATTCGAGGGCAGCTATCAAAGTGTGCTCAGGCAAGGGCGAGATATGCCCGCCGGCCTGTCGTCCGAAGACTATCCCCCGGATCTATATTGGGACATAGTTTATGATAAAGGCGCGCTCTACTTCCACGCATTGCGGGAGGCGGTGGGCGACGAGGCCTTTTTCAGAATTCTGCAAACCTACTATCAACGCCACCGCTATGAGATCGCGACCCCCGAGATGTTCCTGGACGCTATAGAGATCGTCACCGGTGATCAACATCGGGACATCTATAAGAAATGGATCGGGGAGAATGCGACCCGGTAGACCGCGTGGCCCGCACGCTGGTTCAAATTCCCAACAGATCCTCCGGGGAGTGATGGGAACGGTGTGGGCACGAATCCCATGCCGCCTGTACCCGATAGCCTAACCAGGCCGACGAGCATGACGGCAAAGCGGCAATGCCGCCAAAGAGCGAACGTGTTCTGCCAGGTCGAATTCTCATCGTTACATCACCTCCTCGGTGACATCCGGGCGCCAACATGAGGGAAAGAGCAAAAGCAAAAGGGCCACCACTGTGAAGCCAATCCCACCGATCAAGCCCACAGGCAGCGGTCCCAACAGGGGATCGGGCTCGCCCCGCACAAAGATCGTACCCAGGTTCGCTATGCCGTTGACGGCCGCATGTCCGATGACGGCGGGCCAGACGCTCCTGGCTCGCCACGTCAGCCACCCCAAAAAGGTACCCACCACAAACGTGAACCAGACCATGGCCAGGGGGCCGAGAAATGGCACGCCCGGATAACGGAGTCCATAGTTGTGCCCCATCAGGATGACGGGCCAGTGCCAGACGCCCCAGATCAGGCCCATGAGCACCATACCCCTGCGCGGGCCCAGGGGCATCACCTTGGGCTGCAGGTAGGCCCGCCAGCCAAATTCCTCGCCAAAGGTCGCAATACTGTTAACGGGCGAGAGGAGCACGCCCTGAATAATCTGGATGACTACCACGCCCCACAGGCTCACGCTCTCCAGTTCTACCCCGGCGGGGCTGGCCGCCAGCATCTCTTGCAGTGTTGTCAGGTCGGCGTCGTAATAGCGGGGAAAGAGAAGGAAGAAGACGACCGCCCCCATGATGGTGAGCACCGTCGGGAGAATCCAGGCTATCAGCAGATAAGGCCAACTCTTTTTGAACCTGAGCCGCAGGCGGGCATTCTGCCATCCCTCCCCCGTGAGCAGGCGGGTCAGGACGTGAGCCAGTGCCGGAGACCACATCACCGGCCCGGCAAGCAAGATAAGGGCCAGGCTGATATTCGCCTCCGGGATGACCAGGGGACTGTTCTGCAAACCGCCGGTCAGGTAAATGATCAGCGAGGTGGCCCAGGCCAGACCAAAGGCAAAGGCCAGGTAAATATAGATCCGTCTGGTAGCGAGTTTATCGTTCATCTTCTTTCACCTCCCCTTTAACTCATCGTCAGCGCCGACCAAAAGCGTCTCAGCGAGAGGGGCTCTCCGCTCAGCAGCGTCTGGGCGCAAAAGAGCCGCGCCATCAGCCAGATGGTCCCCATCGTGGCGCACGCCGGCCACTATCCCGCCAGTGCGGCATCCGACGCAGGCTCATCCCCTTCCACCGTCCACTCTCGCCAGGCCAGCGTCCATAGGGTGGAAAAATAGGCGGTGGCCGTACCCTGTATTATCATCAACACCGGCCAGAGCAAACAACACAGGGCCACTAGAAGCCCGGAGAAAAACATTACCACAAGGATTCCCACACCGATGAGAATCTGGAGCAAAAAGAGTAGCAATACCGAGCCCAGATTCTCCAACAGAACGGAAACCCCACGCTTATAAGCCACAATGACGCCCAAATCCTCGAGCATACAGGCGCGATTGGCAAAGGTCTGCAACAACTTGAGAACCAATGTCAGGGGGGCGAGGATACACGTCAGGGCGATGACCATGCTCCCCACCACGACATTCGCACGCGGCAGCGGGGCACCGCCGGTACTCACCCTGGCCAATCCAAGGTACCCCAAAAGTCCCCCGGCAGCCAGCATGGAGAGTAAAAAAGTGGGAACGGCGGGCACAACGGCGATGCCCAGCAGCCTCCAGCCCTTTTCCCAGCCGGCGCGCAACGCCTGTCCAAATCTCGACGTGCCCCCGGCATCGATGGTGTCCACTCCAGCGATCAAGCCTCCGCGTGACAGGGTCGAGAGTACCCACAACGGGATGACGATGACGAAAATCAAAACCAAGATGAGCAAGACCACCAATACAGAGAGTCCTCCGGGTATTACAGGACTGGGGAATGCTCTGGGCCTCGGTGGGCGTGGGATGTCAAAGTCCTGTCGAGACCGACCGGAGCCAAGCCCGCTAAACGACCCTGCACCATTGTTGCCAACGCCGCTCAAGACGACCAGTATACCCAACAAGACCAAGAACTTGTGCTCCCAGATGATATTCCACGCACGAACCAGCAATGCTCCATAATCCATTACGATGTCCCCCTATACTTGACCACACTGTACATACACTATACTTATTTTGCGGCCTCGTCGCCATTTGCCACCACATCCCTGATGGTCGCCAATAATCGTTCCGGCGGGTCCCCCTTGCTGACAAAAGCGTGAGCGCCGGCGTCCAAAGCCGGCTGACGAGCCTCTGGCCAACCGCTGAGGGCGATGACCATCAGGTCTGGGCACGTGCTGCACAGCACAGATAGCAGATCCTGCGCCTTGAGACCTGGCAACTCCCAATCAAGCAGCACGAGATCCGGACAGCGTGTCCTCACCATACGCAACAAATCCGCGCCATCCACGGCCTCTCCCACAACGTGCAGATAAGGCTCCTGCCCTAAAAGGAACCGCATAGCGGAGCGAACTGGAGCCTGATCATCGGCCACCAGGATGCGCATCTCCGTCACCTTCGCAGCACCAAGCTACAGTCCCCACAAAGAACGGGCTGGGAACGGGAGACGAAAACGCTGTGTGAAAATCCTCATGGCTAATGTCCCAGGGGCACAAAGAGGGAAGCCAGCAGCCTGGGCACGCTGGAGATGACCCACAATCCCCTCTGGCGCGTCGATCTCGTCACCGTCCGCGCCAGTCGATCTCGCTCCACCTCACGCAAGCCCTCCCGCATATGGTCTCTTGCCAGATATCCCATCTCGTAATCATTGCTAACGGGTATCATCATTCCCTTCTTTGCTCACAGCGCCAAGATTGTCCCTGTCTTCTGATGCCAGTGTAACATGGATCGCCTCGTCACACATCAGCCAGGTGGAGAGTTCTGAGGCTGGTCGGGGGGAGAGTCCGTACCCTGGTCAGGTGACCAGGTACGATGGCCTGGAGGATGTCAATCCCCTTGACCCTCTATCGCAAGTCGCGTAAAATATCCACGAATTCGACGGCATTGACGCATAAAGGGGTGCATGGTGAAAAAGAGACTGACGGTCTCGCTCATCACGGGGGCTCTACTGGGCATCGTCTGCATCATCGGCGTGGGCATCAG
>CAZMOW010000029.1:0-26700 GCA_964567975.1 uncultured Anaerolineales bacterium
GTTGGGATCCGCATAGGGGGTGCGCTCGCCCGTCAGATAGGGCAGGAACAGGAGCCCTTCACAACCAACGGGAGCGTTGGCTGCCTCTGCCGTCAGGATCTCGTAGGGGTCCACATCGCTGAGGATGGCGATATCCCTTTCTCCATGGCCCAGGGCATCCCGGAACCAGCGAAAGGAGCCCCCCGCCGATAGGGTGACGCCCATGACATGCCACTTGTCGGGGACGGCGTGACAGAAGGTGTGTAGCCGCCCCTCGGGGTCGAGGCTCGGCTCGTCGTTGTAAGCGAAAACCACACCCGACGTACCCAGGGTCACGGAAACGAGACCGGGTTCCACGATACCCGTCCCCACGGCGCTCGCGGCCTGGTCACCCGCGCCCCCCACGACGCGCACGCCCGCCGGCAGGCCGGTCTCCTGGGCGACCTCTGCGCTTATCTCGCCCGTTATCTCGGTCGATTCCACACATTTGGGCATCCACTCCTTCGGAATGGACAACGCTTCCAGCACCTCCTCGCTCCACGCGCGCTCGGACACGTTGAGCAGAGCCGTGCCGGACGCCCCCGACACCTCTGTGGCATAGACGCCGGTCAGACGGTAGCGCAGATAATCCTTGGGCAAAAGTATTTTTGCCGCCCGGGCGTATATCTCTGGCTCATTCTCCCGCGTCCAGATGATCTTGGGTGCCGTAAAGCCCGGCAGCGCCCGATTCAGCGTCAACTCCAGGAAGCGGTCGCGTCCCACCGTGTCCATGATCCACTCGCACTGGACAGCCGTGCGCTGATCGTTCCACATGATACAGGGCCTCAGCACCTCACCCTCCTCGTCCAGCATCACCATACCATGCATCTGCCCCGTCAACCCCACGCCCGCGACCTCCCCGGGATCCAGATCGGGATGGCTCAACGCGCGGCGTATCGCCTCGCAAGCAGCGTCCCACCAATCCTCCGGATCCTGCTCCGCCCATTGCGGATGAGGGGTGTACATGGGATACTCTTCGATGGCGCTGCTCACAACGTCGCCGTACTCGTCGATGAGCAGCACCTTGACACCCGTCGTTCCCACATCTATGCCCATAAGATAGGCCATGTTGACTCCTCCATCATCCCAGGAATCCCCGAATATCAGCAACCACAAGGGAATGATAACCTTGGTCGGGCTTTTCGGCAAGTGGCTCCTTTCTCTTACAACACAAAAAGGCATCCTCACTATGTTGGAGGATGCCCTTGCAGAACGCGAATCGCTTTCCCTACCGCTCGTTCATGATCTGCCCATCGGACATGTGATAGGTGTAATCGACGTATTCTTGAACGGTGGGATCATGGGAAGCCATAACCATGGTGACGCCCTCGTACTCTACGATATTCTGAAAGAGCTCTATAATACTGCGTCCCGTCACGCTATCCAACTCGCCGGTGGGCTCGTCCGCCAGAACGAGCTCGGCCCGGTTCACCAGCGCCCGGGCGATGGCCACACGCTGCTGCTGCCCTCCCGACATCTCCTGGGGGCGGTGTCTCGCCCAACGCGTCAGACCCACCAGTTCCAGACACTCCATGGCCCGCTGCCGGCGCTCGCGGCGCTTCATGCCGATCATACGCAGGGGAAGCTCCACATTCTCAAAGGCGGACATGGTGGGCATCAGGGCAAAGGACTGAAAGACGAAACCTATATTATGCCTGCGGATCTTGGTAAGCTCTCTATCGGAGAGATCCGTGACATCCTCCCCCAAGACCATAACGTGGCCCTCCGTGGGATGATCCAGTCCCCCGATGATATTCAGCAGCGTCGTCTTGCCGGATCCCGACCGTCCCATCAGGCCAACGAACTCTCCCTTGAAAACCTTGAAGTTGGCCCCGCGCAGCGCTTGCACCTCCACGCTGTGGTCCACGTTATAGACACGCGTCACACCTTCACTTTTCACAACCAAATCGCTATAATTTTCTGTCACTGTCACCAGTCCATTGTAAAATCTAGATCAATTCTCGCCATTCCCTGTAAAGAGATTCTTGATGCCCTCTCGCGCATCATTCAGGCGTATCCGCCAATTCTTGGAATCCTCCTGTGGTCCCCAGCTCTCTGCGACCTCTGCAAGACGGGAGGCCTGCGCAGACTCTTCTTCCAGGCCGGTCACGGGCTTTACCAGCACTCCATCCTCGGCCAACTCTACCTCGGCGCGATCGGAAATCCCCAGTTCCTCCAGATATTGGCGCGGGATCTGGAGGCGCCCCGCATAGTCCACCACCACATAATCGTGATAGGATACCTCTTCTTCCACGGTTTCTACAGCCTCTTCCTCGCCGATCTCGGCCTCTTCTTCACCGAGCTCGGCCTCTTCTTCACCGAGCTCGGCCTCTTCGGCCGCATGCAAGCGACGCACGCGCTCGCTGCTCGTCCTACCGTCGCGAATGGTCACCACTCGATCCACCTCGTCAGAGATGCGCGGATCATGGGTCACCGTGATGATGGTCAGATTATACTCCTCATTGAGATAGCGCAGCGTGTCCAAAATAGTTCCCGCTGTATCCGTATCCACCTCACCGGTGGGCTCATCTGCCAGGAGTAACACCGGCTTGTTGGCCAGCGCCACCCCGATGGCCGTCCGCTGCTGCTCGCCACCCGACAACTGACGCAGCGTGTGGTGACGGCGAGCCCACAGCCCAACGGACTCCAAAAGCTCCCTCGTCCATTCCTTACGCTCGCCATAGGATATACCCGCCATGATCATGGGCAACTCCACGTTCTCTTCCACACTCAGGTACGGGATAAGGTTTCGCGAGGGTTGCTGCCATACGAACCCGACCTTGCGGCGCCTATACCGCGTGAGCGCAAAGGAGGACAACTTGAGCAGATCCTGTCCATCCACTATGGCCTTCCCCGCAGAGGGGCTATCGAGCCCTCCCAGGATATTCATCAGCGTCGATTTGCCACTTCCACTCGGGCCGATGATGGCCATGAACTCACCACGGTCCACCATAAGATCCAGACCCTGAAGTGCCACCACCTCTAGATCCTGTACTTTGTATATCTTGACCAGGCCGTCGCAGAGGATCATGGGGCCGTTAGATGCCATACTAGACCGCCTCCCCTAGCTTCACCGCTTCGAATATTCTAAGATGCAACAAGAACCAAATCATTCCCGCAACCGCTCCCACCAACATCACCCCAAAGACCACATAAATCTTGAATATGTCGTCCCAGGCGATCAGAACGACAAAGGGCGGGATATCGACATGCCTTGCAGTACCCACCTGCAGGAAGGGGATGAACAACCTACTAACCCAAACGCCCAATCCTGTACCGGCCGTGATGCCCGAGGCGATGAGCAGCAACTGCTCAAAACCCAGGAAACCGATCATCTGCCCCACAGACAATCCAATGGCGCGTAACACGCCAAACTCGATAAACCGTTGCCTGAAAGAGATAAAGGAGTGGAGCAGGAAACCAAGCACCGTCAGGACAGCAGCAGCCACAAACCCGACCGAGAGGATACCGAACACTCCCATGCGCTCGGGACGCGACTGCTCCTTGTCGATGGCCTCGCGGCTTCCCCGGATGCCCACCACGTTGATGTCATAGTTCCTCAGTTCCCTGCTGATCTCCTGGGGATCCACATCGGGATCCGTCCTGATCCACACGTCATAGGGGAAAACCCCACCCATCTGCTCGAATACATAGTCCAGATTCCCCACAAAGAGGTACTCGTTATCCTCCTCAGGATAGTAGGTGGGGAAATATTCGATCGTATCAGCGATGATGAACCTGATACTCCTTCGTGCTCCCCACACCGAAACCGTGACCTCCACGCGATCACCGACATTCAAGGAGTGGCGACTGAGGAATCTGGGACTCACAAGAATCGCCGATCTATCCAGAGCCAGGCGGTTCATCAACCCTCCCAGGGTGTTATTGGCAAAGTCCTCCCTAAAGAAACCCACCCTGGGGAATTCAAGGCGGTCGATACCATAAAAGGTCCCGCTGGCAGACGAATCGCCGATCTTGGTGGAAGCGGGGTAGGAGCCAACGCGCGTGGCCGCGTTGATCCCCGGCACTTTTAGATGTTCGGACACGGGCACAAAAGTCCATCCCTGCTCCGTCTCCTCGGCCTCCGCAGGCGCGCCCTCTTCCTCCTCTGGAAACTCTCCCGATTCAGAGAGAAAATAGTCTGCCCCATACCTATAATACATGCGATCTATCAGGCTCTGGTCCAGTGTACGCGCCATAGAAGCCGTGAACGTGGCCAGACTCAAGGTGAGTATCAACAGAAGTAACGACCCTATATACTGTCTGGATACCCGGGCCAGTTGCCGTAGCGCCAACACGATGGAGATGGCCCGCGAGATCTGGCTCGTCAGCCAAGCAAATAACTCCATAATGAGGGGGAAAAAGCGGATGATCAGTAACGAGACGGCAAAGATGGTGAGCGCCGGAACCAGGAAAAGCAGGGGATCGTTAAACGGATCGCCGCCGCCGCCCGTTCCCAGGAAACTGATGGTCCCGCGGGTATTCAATACATAGTAGCCGTATCCCGCGGGAATGAGCAGGAGGAAATCGATAAAGAACCGTTGCCAGAATGGCTTTTCCATGGCCCGGGCGCGTTCACGCTTGTAGGTCACGATGGTCAGGCGAGCCGCCTGCATGGCCGGCGTCAGACTGGCCAACAGGGCGACGGCCACACCCAACGCGGCCAGGCGGATGGCACGGGGCGTCATCATCACCGGCAACGGCTGTCTTTGCCCAAAGGAGAGGAAAGAGACCGTATTACCCATCACGAGGGCCAGTTGACGCCCGATAAAGAGCCCTCCTACCAGCGCCACGAGGCCGATCATCAGTCCCTCAAGGGCGTATATCCCGATAATCTGGAAATCACCAGCCCCCCGGCTCTTTAGGATAGATATCTCACCACGCTGCCTTTCCACCACCAAACCCGAGATCATACTTATAAAATAGAGCACCAACAAAAGGATGGGAATGGAAAAGACATAGAGCAGGATGGTCATGACAAAGGTCGTCCAGCGGTAATTTTGCAGCGCATCAAAGGGAGAGATATCCAGGGTGGTGTTGGGCAAAAGCGTGCTGACCCGCGTCGTGGCATAGTTTATACGTCCCAACAGCCCGGGAACATCGTCGGTCCGCACCTTGTCTCCATTGAACACGATATACCAGATGGCGGCATAGACCTCGTTTTCTGCCGCCGGAGCGACGTGAGAGCGAAAGGTCTCCTCGGGAACCAGGAATGAGTTATCCAAGGATTGGGGATTATAGAACCAGAAATTATCCTGTTGATCCTTTGGCGCCCAAACCCCTGCGACGCGCACGTTGAGCTGCGAAGAACGAGAGTCCTCTTCCTCCCCAGCAGCGCGCTTGAAAATCACATACCGCTCACCTACCTGAAGCCCCGTCTCCTCCACAAAAGCCTGGCTGATCATCACATCCATCGTCTCGGTATCGGAAGTAGCAGGAGAAGGGAAACTGCCCTCCAGAATATGCACATGCTCCTGGATATCCTGGACGAATCCCACGTTAACCCATCCCAAAGGCTGCCGTATACCGATATACTCTGCCTCCTCAGCGGGGAACAGGCTAAAGTTATCCGTCTTAACATAGCGGGTGTGGGTTTCCACGGGCAGATCGATGATGCCGGGGACCGAGTTCCTCACATACTCGTCAACGGAATCAAAGTCCGCGGTCTCCACGGCCCCATGCCAGGCGCCAATATAACGATACATAAAGGCAAAGGGCGGGCGTGATTGCAAGCCCTGCCCTTCACCCGACAACTCTTCGCCCGCCAGTTCTTCGCGCAAAACCTTATAGTTCGCGGCGTCCGTATAGAGGGGGATGCTGCTGATCAGGGCCACGGCCGTGATCAATCCCACGATGGAACAGATAGTAAGTCCCTTGTTGTTCCACAATCGTTTAGCCGCGACAAGGATGACAGAGAGGAAATTCATCTACTTTGACCCCTTCCCGCTCACTGTCCCACCACGACTTGGCCTTCTTCAAGGCCTTCCTCGATCTCTACCCGGTCGCTGCTCTCGATGCCCAGTGTCACATCGACGCGTTGCTGGCGCCCCTCTTCCTCGACGACGACGAACTTCCGCCCAGAGAAGGTGCGGATAGCAGCAGGAGGCAGCCACAAGGCATCCTCTTTTTCCTCCAGAGTCACGATCACCTTGACCAAATCCCCCGGCCCGACATCCAGATCCTGCGGATCGAAAGAGATATGCGTAAGTTTGTCAGCCTCCTCGACATCAGCGCCTCCTCCTCTGCCATAGGGATAGGGAAGCTGAACGATCTCGGCAGGCAACTCTTTTCCAGGATAGTCGGAGAGGATAAGAGAAGCGGAAAGCCCTTCCGACAGACGCTGCAACTGGCTGCTCATGGGCTCCGCCGTGACCTCCAGTTCGCTATCGTCAGCCACGACAAACACCGTCTGATAGCCGTTGACGGTCCTGCCCTCATAGGCCGAGACGGAGGTGACCTTGCCATCGATGGGGCTTTCGACACGGGTATCCGCCACCCTGGCCTCCAGTCGCTCAACGGCCAGTCTGTTCCGCTCCACCGCCTGCCTCATCTGAGGATCGCCTTCCTCTTCCAACTCGGCCAGTTCCATCCTGGCCAGGGCGATCTGGCGCTCCTTGACCGCGATATCCCTCTCCAGTTGCCGCTTTTTTTGCAGCGTTCTCTCATATTCTGCCTCTGCAACGGTAATGTCCTCTTCGCTCGGGCCTTCCAAAAGCTGCTGTAAGCGGATCTCGGCGATGCGCACATCCTCCTCTGCGCGGTTGACCGCGGCCTGCGCCGAGTCACAACTTGCACCCTTTTCCTGTCCACAGACACTATCCCGCTGTATCTGAGCACTCCACAGGGAATTCTTGGCCTTTTCGAGATTACCACGGGTGATGGCGATCTCCTCCGCTGAGGGTCCCGCCTTTGTCTTCTCCAAGTTGATACTGGCCAACTTTATGTCTGACCCCAGCGCATCCAACGACTCTCTCATGGCGGCGAGACCGAATTCCTGTATCTCGAGATCGATCCTGGCCTTTTCGATCCGATTCTCCAACTGTCTCTGTGCGTCCTGGAGGTTGAGTTCCGCCGTTTCCAGTTCGGTCTCTGCCTGTCGCAACTGGCGCACCAGATCGTCGTTCTCCAGTTCCGCCAGCAGATCCCCCGCCTGCACCACGTCATCCCGTTCAACATAGACTTCTTTGACCCGCCCATCCTCGCGGAAATAGAGTTCCTCCTCCACCGAAGGGGCGACGCGCCCCGTGAAAGAGAGGCTGTCGACCACGGCCCCCCGCTTTACCGTATAGGTGGACCTATCCGGCTCGGGAGGTGGCGGTACGGGCGTGGGGGTGGCCTCCTCCTTTCCCGAGGAGGCCAAAATACTGCATCCCGAAGTCACGACGAGGATAATAGCTAAAAGGGAAAAAATAACAGAACGCCTTTTTGACAACATTCACCCATCTCCATCTTTGATATGCAATACACAAAACACCGGACACTTTTTGTGCCCGATGTCCCCAACTTGGAGAGCAGCCGACTCGTACACCATCACGTAGCATAACTCCCACTATCGCCCTGTCAAGTCGTCCTTGGCTCTCCTTATGTATACTTTTGAGAGGAATCATCTTGCGTAACGGTTACGCGTCCTCTTGCGCTTCTACGGTGACTTTGATCTCCTGCATCACGTCGGAATGCAGTTCGATCTCCAACTGGTACTCGCCAACTTCCTTGATCGAGTCCTCCAACATGACCTGGCGCGTGTCGATCTCTTCTCCCGTCTTTTCCAAAATCTGCTCTATGATATCGCGCTTGGTGATGGAGCCATACAAGCGGCCCGATTCGCCCACTCTGGGCGTGAAGAGAAGTTCGACCCCTTCCAGATCGGCTGCCTTTTCTTCCGCGCTTTCTTTCTGCGCGGCCTCGCGGCGCGCCTCTGCCGCGGCACGCTCTTTGACACGCTTACGCGTGGCCTCTGTAGCCACGGCCGCCAGCCCCTTGGGAATCAGATAATTGCGCGCATAACCGGGCGCAACATCCCTAACATCTCCGGCTTCACCCAATCTGCTTACGTCCTTTAACAAGACCACTTCCATACGCTGGCTCCTCTCCCAACTCGATACGTTATGATGATATATCAGAATTTTGTTTATGGCAAATACAAGACGTCCTCTACACAGCGGACCTTACAGGCGCTTTATAATCTCGCTCCTCTTGGTCTCGTACTCGCTTTCGGTGATGAGATCCGCCTCGAACATCTCCTTGAGCATCTGCAGCTTGGCCATGGGATCCTCAGCCGCCTCGACGGCCTCGCGTGCGGCGCTCTCCGATATCGTGCCTCCACTCAACGCATCGGCAATAGCTTTGGCTGCCCCGAACCCAGCCCCCAGACCAAGACCCGTCTGCGCCGCTCCGGCGGCACCGCCCTCCTGCTGCGCGGCATCGCCGATAGCTCTCGCTGCCTTGAATCGGAGATACCTATCCATATCTCCGATGGCTCCCATGGAAGCCGCCTCATCGATGGCTTTGCTCGTCTCCTCGGTAGGACTTACCGACATAATATACAGGCGTTTGAGCGTCAAGCCAAGGGAGGCAAAGTCGTCCTGCAACCTGACCCGTGTGGCCGCCGAGATCTCTTCGAACATGGCAGGTAGATCGAGAATGGATTCCGTGTTCTCGCCCATCAGATCGGTAAAATCGCTCACGATCATGCTTCGTAAATAGTTATCAATATTCTCTGTCGTATAATATCCCCGGCTGCCCACTATTTGCGCCACAAAGAGCTGTGGATCGGTGACCTGCATATTGTAGGTGCCATGGGCGCGCAGGCGCACCATCCTCAGCACATCATCACGCAGGGTGATGGGCTGTGCCGTCCCCCAACGCATATCCAAGATATCTCGAATATTGACAAAGTAGCATTCGGCCGTAAAGGGCGTATCGCCACTGAACACTCTCTGTACCAGGTTGATCAATAGGGGAATGTTGGCCGTGGTAATGGTATGCCGTCCCGGTCCAAAGGTATCCAACGCCTTGCCATCGCGAAAGAACACGGCCGCCTGCCCTTCGCGCACAATAAGCTGTGAGCCAATACGAAAATCGCCCCCACCACGCTCGGGGATACGATGGACAATTTCCTTATCGCCCATATCCGCATATTCTATAACATCCAGTATCCTCGCCATGAGATCACCTCCTCCACACTCTTTGTGCAGCACCTATCCAAGGATGACGTCCTGCCGGCGGGTGAAAGTATCATTCAACGCCGTGAGCTGATCCAAGAGTTCGTCGACCTGGGCCGAGATATCTCCCTCCTCCTCCACCGCCTGGTTCAGGGCATCGATGGAGCCAGCGATGTCCTCCACCCCGTCCAGCATAGCATAGTCAAAGTCGTACAGCCTGTCCAGGACGTCCTCATCCACCTTTAGCGCATCAAAAACACCCGCATAGCCATAGGCAGCCGTCCGGAGCCGATCGATGAGAAGCTGCAGCCTGCTCGTCGCCCGCTCCAAAGAGGCCAACAAGGCCAGCTTTCCTCTTTCGCTCAACGTATACTGTACCTCTCCCAAGCGCCTCAACTGCTCCCCATATCGCCGCGCCACCTCCAGGCGCAAGAGCTTATCGGCCTCTCGCCGCTGCTCCTTTCTCTTGTAGCCCCTATATCCGGGAATACGAGAAACCAGCTTTTCAAGTTTGTTCTGGTCTCCCTGTATCTTGCCCAACAGATCATCGCTCATGGTGTGCCTCCTCTTGTGGCCCGAGATGGGCAAAAGCCCTCTTCAATCAACGACGCCCGCATTCTCCTGAGAACGACCTCCTTCATCGCTATTCTAGCGCATTTACGCATATCTGTAAACAAGGTACGATGTCAATTTGACCTCGTCAGTGTAATCCCTGTTATCTCTGGGCGGCACCGAAAACGCAGCGGGGGATTGACCACACCAATTCCCCGATTGGTATAGAGCCACATATCACCCGTCCGATACAGACCTTGATCGTACTTTTGCCCAAAACGCGGAAGGACGGGAGCACCGACGCCCGGTAGGCGAACCTGCCCACCGTGACTATGCCCCGAAAGCTGGAGGGAAACGCGTCCGTCCTGGGATATCTCGTCCGCCCAGTCGGGCTCGTGCATCAGGAGAATAGCAAGAGAGCAGTCCTCTGGGCGATCGGCCAGGGCCCTGTCCAGATCGGGATGTCCGCTCCAACCATCGTCCAAACCTGCCACGTAAAGGCTCTCTTTTTCTATTTCCAGCTCCACACCTTTATTCAGCAAGACAGGAATTCCCGCTTTCGCCAAACCCATTTTCACCACCTGGGAATCGGTCCAAAGGTCATGATTTCCCAGTACAGAGAATACACCTCGCTTGGCTTCGAGTTTGGCAAGTGCCGATGCCAAGTCAAAGATCGCCTCCGCCTCCGCAAAGACGTAATCACCCGTCAGAAGCACAAGGTCCGGGGTCAGACTGTTTGCCTCTGCAACTGCCCGCTGTATAAGGTCGATCTTGGTAAAAGGATACAGATGAAAATCGCTCATCTGCACCAAAGTGAATCCCTCCAACGGAGGAGGTAGATCATCCAGCGAGACCTGTACTCGCTCTACGCTCAACCGTTGTGGTTCCACGTGTACACAATAATGATAGCCTGCTACGCCCATGAAGCCACCAGTTGCAGCCGCACCGAGCCCGGCTACAAAGGCCCGACGCGTCATTCCCCCTTTATCCCTTGCAGGTTTTGTTCTATCCTGAACAACTATCATCATACACCACGTCGATATCCGGTATTCGATTTGACATCCTTCTCGACGCTCATATAATATTTAGCGTCCTAATAGTTAGCATCCTAATGATTAGGATGCTAGCCATTGAACGTAGGCGATTATATGCTAGGAGCTCCTTTTGAGCAAAGCGGATGAATTGAGCGCCTCCATCCTTAATCGATACCTCTCCCTGCTCCGATACCAACATCGGCACGGGCACGAGCTGCGCAAAGAGCTTGGCATCTCTGGGCGGCAACTTGCCGTACTGCGCCACCTGCTGCGGGTCGAGACCTGTACGGTGGGCGAGATGAGTAGCCTCCTCTATATCAGCGATGCCAGCACATCAAAACTATTGGAACGCATGGAGCGCGACGGATATATACGGCGGCGGCGCTGCGAAGAGGATAACCGCAAAGTCCTCGTCGATCCAACCGAAGCAGGGCGAGAGATCGTCGCCCGCGCCCCCATGGGCGCCATCTGGCGCATGCGTGTCAAGTTGCCGGCACTGTCCGTAGAAGAACTGGAGAGCATCGACAGAGCCATGGCAACACTTTCTAAAATCGCCGGGGTCGAGCAAAAGTAGACGTGAGGTGACATTTTCATGACAACGATGTTGCGCATCCTGAGTTATATGCGCTCCTTCTGGCTGAGCGAATTGGTAGCCTATCTTTGCATGTTGGGTATCAATGGCATTCGTCTTATCACGCCCCAGATCACCCGTGTGATAATCGACGTGGGCATCGCGGAACAGCAGGTCGAGGTACTGCTGCAGTCCATCGGCCTGCTGCTGCTGACCATCCTGATACAGGGCGTCTTTCGCTTCGGAGAGAGGTTTCTCACGGAGCGAGTCTCGCAAAATATCGCCTACGAGATGCGTAACGAGATCTATCGCAAACTCCAAAACCTATCTTTCAGATACCACGATCAGACCCAGGCCGGACAACTCCTTTCCCGTGTGACCAGCGACGTGGGGCATGTGCGCCGCGTCACCGGGAGGCTGTTCCTGAGACTCGTCGACTCCCTGGTACTGATGGTCGGGACGACGGTGATACTCTTTAGAATGCAGCCCACCCTAGCGGCCCTGGCCATGAGCACGCTGCCCTTTATCGGCATCACGATGAATCGCTTTATCGGCCAGATCCATCCCATGTGGCACGAGCGCCAGGACAGGATGGGCGAACTCACATCTCGCCTGGAGCAGAACCTGGAAGGTGCAAGTGTCGTGCGGGGCTTTGCCCAGGAGCCGGCAGAGATAAGGCGCTTCGATGCCGAGAACGACACCATCTATGATATATCCATGGATATGGCGCGTATAGGTTCTTTTTCCCGGCCCTTTATCGTCTTTTTGGCCAGCATCGGCACGGTGATCATCCTCTGGATGGGAGGGCGAATGGTGATGCGCGGCACCCTCACCCTGGGCGAACTGGTGGCGTTTAACAGCTATGTGCTACAGCTGGTGGGGCCCATGCGGCGCATGGGCTTTCTCGCCAACATGTTGGGCGAGTCGCGCGCCTCTGCGGAGCGGGCCTTTGAGATACTCGACGCCCAATCGGAGGTCGAGGAGGCGCCAGACGCGCGAGAACTGGAAAACGTAAAAGGTGCCATCGCGTTCGAAAACGTCTCCTTCGCCTACACCGAGGACATCGAGGTACTCTCGAACATCTCTTTCCACATCGCTCCGGGAGAATCGGTGGCCCTCCTCGGCCCCACCGGATCGGGCAAGAGTACCATCATCAACCTGATTCCGCGATTTTACGACGTCTCAGAGGGAGCCATCAAAGTGGATGGCACGGACATCCGCGGGGTGACGCTGGAATCCCTGCGCTCTCAGATCGGCATAGTACTGCAAGAGACCATGCTATTCGGCAGCACAATACGCGAGAATATCGCCTTCGGTCAGCCGGAGGCCACCCAGGAGCGCATCGAGGAGGTGGCCAAAGCAGCTGCGGCGCATGACTTTATCCAGAGCTTTCCCGAGGGGTACGACACGCCGGTGGGCGAGCGAGGGGTCACATTGTCCGGCGGGCAGAGACAACGCATCGCCATCGCCCGGGCCCTGCTTCTCGACCCTCGTATCCTGATCCTCGACGATGCCACCTCCAGTGTGGACACAGAGACCGAACAGCAGATTCAGGCGGCGCTGCAGAATCTGATGAAGGACCGCACGTCGATCATCATCGCCCAGCGCGTCTCCACGGTGCGCAATGCGGACCAGATCCTGGTCATCGATGAGGGCGAACTGGTCGCCCGAGGGAAGCACGAGGACCTTATACGCGAATCCGGAGTCTATGCCGAGATCTATTACCGGCAGCTCAGACCCGAGAAACAGCGCGTTCAACCAACTCCTATGGGGGGACAAGAATGAGTTTCAGTCCTGGATCATTTCGAACGCCACATGTCCATGGTCATCATTACAAGGACACGGAAGGAAGGGGATTCGACTGGAATCTGACCCGCGAGTTGCTCCAATATCTGGGGCCGCACAAGAAAAAACTCGCCATGGGTGCGACGCTCATGCTCGTCAGTTCGGGCCTCGCCCTGCTGACACCCTACCTGATCAAAAATGCCATCGACGACTATATAGCCAACGAGGACCTGATGGGACTGACCTGGATGGCGCTATTCATCCTGACAGCCTATGGTATAGATTTCCTGGTGACGTGGCGGCAGCGCTATATCCTGAGCGAGGTGGGCAACGACGTACTGCGGGACATGCGGGGCAGGCTATTCGGCCACTATCAGGTTCTCTCTATGAGCTATCTGGATCAACACGATACGGGGTCCCTCATCGCGCGTATGCTCAGCGACGTGGGCGTGGTAAACGAATTGCTATCACAGGGGATCATATCTTTGCTGAGCGACATCGTGATCCTGGTGAGTATCGTCACCGTAATGCTCCTCATCAACGTGCGGCTGGCCCTACTGACATTCACCGTCCTGCCCATGATGGCCATTGCGGCCTGGCGGTTCGGCAAACGGGCTCGCGTCGCCTATCGCGAAACACGTAAGAAAAACAGCGAATTGACGGGACGTCTGGCCGAGGATCTGGACGCCATGCGCGTCATCCAGGCCTTTTCCGAGGAAGATCGCACCAGCGAGGAATTCGATGAGGTGAACCAGGAAAACCGCGACGCGCAGATCCGGGCCACCATGCTTTCCTCCTTCTTTACACCCATCATGGAGTTATTGAGCGTCTCTGCCACGGCGATCATCCTGTGGTTTGGCGGGCGTGCGGTGATGGATGGTACCATGACCCTGGGCGTCATCGTGGCCTTTTTGACCTATACGTCGCGCCTATTTCAACCCATACTCGACCTGAGCATGATCTTTAATACCTGGCAGGCGGCCATGGCGGGCGGCGAGCGGATCATAGGCATCCTCAGACAGGAACCCGAGATTCAGGATCCCCCCGACCCACGCATCCTCTCATCGCCCAAGGGATACGTGGTCTTTGAGGACGTGAATTTTAAATATGTCCCCGACGTCCCCGTACTCAAAGACGTGAGCTTTGAGATAGAACCAGGAAGGACCGTCGCCCTGGTGGGCCCTACGGGCGCCGGCAAGACCACCATCGCTCAGCTGCTGATGCGCTCCTATGATATATCCTCCGGTTCCATCCGCATCGACGGTATCGACATCCGCGATCTCAAGGTCAGCTCCCTGCGCGAGCAGTTGGGTGTGGTTCCCCAGGAGCCCTTTCTCTTCCAGGGGAGCTTGGCCTACAATATCGCCTTTGGCAATCCCGATGCCGAGCGTCAGGAGATAATCGAAGCGGCCAAAGCGGCCAACGCCCACGATTTCATCTCGCGCCTGCCAAAAGGCTATGACACCAAGATACTGGAGGGCTCCACGAACCTCTCGCTGGGCCAGCGCCAGCTCGTATGCCTGGCGAGGGTCATCCTGGCCTCCCCCAATATACTGGTGCTGGACGAAGCGACATCGAGCGTGGACCTGCATACAGAAGCACTGATACAGGACGCGCTGGAGCAGCTCATGGCCGGGCGCAGCACCCTCGTCATCGCCCACCGTCTGGCCACGGTGCAGCGGGCCGACACCCTCCTGGTGATTGACGAGGGGCGTATCGTGGAACGGGGAACTCACCAGGAACTCCTCTCCCACGATGGCGTCTATGCCCAGCTCTACCGCACCCAGTTCTTATCCACAGAAGCGATTCCAGCATAGCACCTCTTTATCCTTGCTCCACCAGACATATTGGGCAGAGCGAACGTGTGAGGAGCACGTTCGCTCTTTGTAGCGATGGACCATCCGGGTCAGCAGGGCGCAAAGCGACGCGCAACTCTCCACCCCTCACACACTCTCAGCCCGCACTCGACACCCCGACACAAACGGCATATAATGTAGACGGTTTATTCTATAGTGCGGTTTCCTGTAAAATTGTGATAAGGAGAGTTTGTGGTCCCCGATTTCTCTTTGTGTCGCTTCAGAATGGATGAGGCGCCACCGCACCTTGGCTTGATCTCTGAAGGGAAACTTTTTGATTTGACCGCCTCTGGGCGCCACCCATACGCGGACATGTGCACCTGGCTAGAGTGGGCTGCGGGCAATGTGGAACAGGCATTCTCCACGCTGCAGCAGATGGCCGGTGAACTTGAGCCCATGGCCACGGCGGATAGCCTGTTGCAGGAGGATGCGGAGATACGACTGCTGCCCCCCCTGGACGAGCAAGAGGTGTGGGCCTGTGGCGTCACGTACGAGATGAGCCGCGAGGCACGCATGCGCGAATCAGCAGAACCTACCATCTATGGCCGCGTGTACGACGCGCCGCGTCCCGAGATCTTTTTCAAGAGCACGCCCCACCGCGTCGTGGGCCCGGACGAGGCGCTGGGCATTCGGGGAGATTCCGGCTGGGACGTGCCCGAAGCCGAGATGGTGCTGGTAGCAACGCCCCAGATGGAAGTCATCGGATACACAGTGGGAAACGACATGAGTTCGCGGGAAATCGAGGGCGAGAATCCCCTGTATCTTCCACAGGCCAAACTCTATAGTCGCTGTTGTGCCCTGGGCCCCTTTGTGCGTCTGGCCAAGGACTTTGATCCCCTGGATCAGGCCGTCGAGTGCGTCGTGGAGCGAGATGGCAAACAGATCTTTCGTGGTGAGACACACACATCCAGCATACACCGCCCCCTCGGCGACCTGATGAGTTATCTGGGACGCTGCAACAGCTTTCCCAAGGGCGTGTTTGTCATGACGGGCACGGGGATCGTGCCGCCGGATGCCTTTTCCCTGCAACAGGGGGATACCATCGAGATCACCTTCGAGGGGCTGGGAACGCTACGCAATCCCGTGATAGAAGTTCCCATCAATTAAGGTCCTTGGAAGTCTAACTAACCGGCGTTCTCAGACTGGGCTTCCTGGGCGGATTCGCTACCCTGCGCCAGCAGACGTTGATGGTTACCCTGCCAGGCGGAAGCGTCGCGCGTCATCCTGGCGACGCGAATATCGGAAAAATGGGGAGCCAGTTCGGCCAGCTCTCGAGGCAGGCGCTCCCACCGTTCATTGATAATCAGATCGCACAGACTCTCGGCGGTGGGGGTCACCCATTCCCATTGCAGGCGGAAGCGATCGGCCTTGAGAAAATAGTTTCGCTTTTCCCAGGCCAAAGTGGTAACCTCGGTGGTGCTGGCGATATCCCTGAGACAAAAGACCACGGTGGCGGCCATGTCACGGGCCTCGGCATCGAGGGTGGGCTTTGACATGAGACGACGCAATATCTCGGCAATTGTCCGACGTGCCCGATGGCGTAGCTTGCCGGGATTCCTGACGTTGATGACGCGAGCCATATACCTCCTCAAAAGGTCTCTGAAATGCCAAGAGTATACGCGTTCTGACACGTTAGAGCAAAGAAAGGATTTCGTAGCAAGCAAGAGGCGTTTTGTCCTTATGAAAAGTGGTGGTACAATTGTGCAGACCTCTTGGGTAGTATAAAGAACACGAGGAGAATCTATTATGCAACAACAGATCAAAAACTTTCTTCATTCCTTACAGGTCGAAAAGGGCTATTCCGAGAACACTATCGTGGCGTATCGCAACGACCTCAACCAGTTCCTGGATTTTCTGGAGGCAAGGACAGAGGTGGGGGTGTGGAACGACGTGCAAAAGAAACACCTCTCCAAATATGTGGACATCCTCAAGAATGAACGCGAGTACGCCTCTTCCACGGTAGCCCGCAAGATAGCAGCGACGAAATCCTTTTTCCGGCACCTCACGAACCACGAGCTCTTGGAGGAAAACCCCAGTGCGACTCTCGATTCTCCAAAGGTTCGCAAGTACCTGCCCACCTCCATATCAGTGGAAGAGGTGGAGATGCTGCTCAAGGCACCCCTGCAAGAGACCGGATGTCGCAACGTACGCGACGCCGCCCTTTTGGAGCTGCTTTACGCCACGGGCATGCGCGTCAGCGAAGTGGTAGCCCTGGACGTTGAGCACGTGGATATAGAGAACGGTTGCGTGCACTGTGTCAGCTCCAGGAACGAACACCGCGAACGGGTCATCCCCATGTACCCTCGAGCCGTAGATGCTCTGCAATCCTACATCGAAGACGGACGCCCCCAGATTTTGCAGGACGACGACGAGGACGCGTTACTGCTGAACCATCGGGGACATCGCCTCACGCGCCAGGGCCTGTGGCTGATCATCAAGAAATATGTAAGACAGGCGGGGCTGGACGATTCGGTGACCCCCCATACGCTACGTCATTCCTTTGCCACCCATCTGCTGAACGGTGGCGCCGACGTGCGCAGGGTACAAGGCCTTTTGGGACACGCCAACGTCTCCACGACCCAGGTGTACACCAAGGACAATCTGCGAGAAGTCTACGACGAGACGCATCCGCGCGCCAAGTAGCGGCCAGTAAAATCCAAGGCGAAGAGACAAATGGATACAACCCATAAACGGGTACGCGAGGCAACGGAGCACGTACGCGCACACACACATAACAAACCCTCCATCGGGCTGATACTGGGATCGGGGTTGGGCACGCTGGCTGCGCGCCTCTCCACACCGGATATCATCCCCTACGACGAGATCCCCCATTTCCCCCAATCCACCGTGGCGGGTCATTCGGGACGACTGTTCATCGGCACATTGTCCGGCGCCCAGGTCTTGATGATGCGAGGCCGAGCACACTATTATGAGGGCTATTCCACCGCCCAGATTGGATTCCCCGTGCGGGTCATGCAGCAACTGGGTGTGGAGACCGTGTTCGTGACAAACGCCTCGGGGAGCCTCCGGCCAGACTTGAAACCAGGCCATCTCATGGTCATCAGGGATCACATAAACTTGCCGGGACTGGCGGGGCATCATCCCCTGCGCGGACCAAACGACGAAAGCTTTGGGCCTCGTTTCCCAAGCATGTCCCAGGCCTATGATCCAGAACTGCGCGCCATGTTACATCGCGAGGGGGAGCAACAGGGTGTGGCTCTCAAAGAGGGCATCTACATCATGGTATCGGGTCCCAGTTTTGAGACGCCGGCCGAAGTCCGCTTCCTGCGCAGCACGGGCGCCGATGTGGTGGGTATGTCCACGGTTCCCGAAGTGGTGGTGGCCAGACACGGGGGGATGCGCGTACTCGGCGTCTCCCTCATCAGCAACGTGGCCGTCGATGCCCTCCACGAGGCGCCGATCGAACCCACACACCAGGAGGTGCTAGAAGTCGGTGAAAAGGCGGCCCCCATTCTGGCATCGCTGATAGAGGGCATGGTAGCGCGGTTAGCATGATATGATGAACGGGAAAAGGGAAAGTGCTTAATATCCTCGGGTTCTTCCTCAATCTTGTGGACAAATATGTCATCTGGCTGTACGCCGGCTGCGCACTGTTGTTGCTTTTCCATCTGCGCGGTTATCTCCTCGCCCGGAGCGCCCGCACCAATACCATCTTTAGTATGGAAAGAGAAGTGGCGACACACAGAGAAGGACGGGCCATGTCCAACATCGGCATGGTACTGGGATTGGTGGTAGTGATCACGGCGCTCAAATACTATGTGGTACCCACCGTCGCCATCGAGGAGATGATAGAACCGACTCCCACGATGACCCTGGCCATACCCACAAGTGCCCCCACCCATACGCCGACCACCGCTCCCACCCCCACAGAGACCCCCCGTGCCCTCCCAAGCCCCAGCGCCAGCCCCACGCCTCCACCCACCGACACTCTCACGCCGCCCACGGATACTCCCCCACCGGCCCCGGCCTGTTCGGATCCCAATACATGTATCACGTCGCCCGGGCCATACGAAACTGTATCTGGCGTATTGACCATACGGGGGACAGCCAACCACGGACGCTTCCAATTCTACAAGGTGGAGTTCGGACAGGGAGAGGATCCAGGGGCATGGCACGTCATCGACGATATCGTCAAATCGCAGGTGACGGATGGCATGCTCCAAACGTTCGATACGACCGTGGTACCCAACGGCACCTACAGTCTCAAGTTGACGGTGGTGGACGTGACGGGGAATTTCCCACCACCCCACCGCGTGCCCATCACCATACAGAACTGAAGATTCCCTCGCGACTGACATCTCTTACATCTGGGACATATAAGACCGCCTCCCCAAAAGGAAGGTGTCAGGCACTCAGAGGCGGAAATTGGCGGAACCTTTACGCATAAAAGGGGGCGTTACAGTAGTGAAAAAAGAACGCCCTCTACATCGGGCTTTACAGGACAGATTTTCCCGTGTAGACTCGGCTGGCCGAGAGTCCAGTTTGAGGCAGTTAAGACGACTCATCACACGCCGATTATATTGGGGGGTAAGTGATGCGAGGGAAATGGCATTACCTGGCTTGTGCATTGCTTCTATGGTCCCTATGTCTGGTGGGATGTACGGGCGTTAACCAGCTGACCGATATGCTCTATCCCACACCAACCCCGGAGCCACGCTCTCCCCAACCTTCACCCAGCGCCACATCTACGCCGAGGGCAACCTCTCAGGAGCCCCCCACTAGCCCCACCCTGGCCGAGACGCCGTTGCCTTCCCCTTCGCCAGAGCCCGAACCTGAGGAGCAGCAGGCGGGCCTTGTATTTGCCCATGACGGCAAGGTATACAGGGGCGACTATTTCGGCCAGCAGCCCACAGAGGTCGCCGATGTATCTCGCCTGGAAGCCTGGGATTTCACCCGTGGGCTTTTGGCCACGGCCGACAGAGGAAATCTCCACATCGTCGATCTCAACCGTAGAGAATTGCACGGCGTGGAACTGCAGGGAGAGATCATATATTCCCACGTCTTGTGGAGCGCCTCTGGCCAGCGCCTCCTGCACGCAGCCATAGTGGAGGACGAGGCGGCACCGACCTTTGCGCGAAGCGTGGATCTGCGTACAGTGGGGCATGATGGCGAGATCCTGAGCGAGATGCGCCTGGAGGACGTGAGCGGCGTCAACCTCTTGCGCTATGACGATACATCCGGGCAGGTCCTGTTGATTCCCCTTGGCGGCGATCCCGTCTTCACAAAGGCGGAGTATTACGACGTCGAAAGCGGAGAGCGCCAAAGGACGGTGGCCATACAGGGAGAGGGGGAGGCCATCGCCTCTCCGGATGGCCGCTACCTGCTCACTGAGCGCATGGAATCCAAAGGGGCAGAACTATTTCTCTACGATCTGTCCGCAGAGGAAGAGGAAGCCCAGCCCCGCACGTGGCAGCATCCTCCCGATTCACACAGCGTCTCCCACACCTGGTCGCCGGATGGCGAATACGTTGCCTACCTGCTGCAGGACGGCGCCTCCTTTGCCGATAGCACCAGGGGCCTGGGGCTCTGGGTGCTCGACGTCAGATCCATGGAGGCTGAAAAGGTGCTGGAGGAGACTTCCCTCTCTTCCACCGTCTTGGGCTGGACGCCCGACGGAGAGTATGTGCTGGGATACCACCGGGGCACAGAGGGAGAGAACTATTTTTACATGATTCGCCCCGATGGCGGGGATCGCCACCTTCTGACCGTACCTCCCCAGGGCGAGATCCTGGGCTGGATGATACCCCCGGAAGAGCCATCTGACGACCAGGTCTCCATCGACCGCTGGCGGGGACGCTTTGAGGACGTGCAGGGAGAAGCCACAGCCATGGCCCAGGTGGTGGCCGAGTTTGTGGCCGCCAATGCAGAGGATGACGACGAAACCCTCTCCCGCGACCTCCGCACCCATCTGGAAAAGACGGACTGGTCAACCGATGAGGTGGAACCCCGTGTCGAACGCCTGGCGGACCAGATATTTCTGGCCCAGCTCCCACCGTTTTCCATCTATCTGCTCGATTCGGGGCAAGCCCATTTCGTGGCCAACGGCCACCTGGTGCTCGACGCACGCCTGGAGGACGATGACCTGGGCGTGATCTGGGGCACAAAGGGACAGGAATTCGTACAACCGACCTACATGCTTTTACACCGAGAGGAAGATGGCTCCTGGACGCCCCTGTGGACACCCCAGGGGCGTCGGGATTGGGTGGCCACGGACGGTGAGATCGAGTTTGTGGACAGTGGGCTGGAGCGCCTACAGGTGCGGGGCTCGTCATTCGGGCTCGATGTGGAAGAAAGCCAGATCTTTGCCGAATGTCACGAATGTCCCCACAGGTGGCTGACGGCCACCTGGCGCCGCAGCGACGGCGCCTATGAGCGGGAATCGGAACTGCCGCCGGATGCGCCCCTGCCCCAGATATTCTGGGAGATGACGGAGCGCACACCCTATGCGCTGCTCCACGAGTGCCTGCGGCGCCTGCGGCAGGAGCAACCTGTGGACGAACTCGTCGCCACGCCCGAGGTAGCGGCTCAGATCCGCACCCTGGATCTTTTGGAAAAAGAGATACGCCTGATGGCCGAAAAGGAGACCGAGGACGAGGTGTATTTCAGCGACACGGACAAAGGACGCACCTTGCGTGCCCTGATCCAGGATGAGCAGTTGCTGCGCGTGGAACGCACCGAGGAATAGCGAAAAAGCCGTTGCGAAAGGGCTCGGAATGTGTTATGATACCCACAACGGAGGTACAATAAGGAATAGAGGCTCCGGAAGAATAGGCTTGCGATACTCAATCATAGGGCGTACACTATGGGCGACACTCCAAAGTGTGACGCTACCGAAAGGGGGACGGAAATGAAAAAGAGGGAAACAAATTTGGGGCAGCGTATCATTTACGCTTTACCCAAGATCGTATTGGCCACGGTGCTGGTCGTGATCGGGCTGTTGACGCCCGCCCTCGACGCTTCGGCGGACCCTTCCACATCATGGCGGGGAGAGTACTATAACAACATCAACATGTCGGGCTCTCCCGCCCTGGTCAGGGACGATGCCAACGTCGATTTTGACTGGGGAGATGGCGCTCCGGCCTCCGAGGTCAACGCGGACCGATTCTCTGTACGCTGGACGAGCTTTGTCAACTTTGGCGCCGGAGACTATACCTTTTATGCCCAGGTGGATGACGGCGTTCGTGTGTGGGTGGATGGTGACCTGCTCATCGATCAATGGCACGACACGCCGGTGACCACCCACAGCGCGACCAAGTATCTGAGCGCTGGATACCACAATCTGCGCGTGGAATACTATGAGAACGTGGGCAAAGCCGTCTGCAAAGTCTGGTGGCAGGCTGGCGGCGCGACACCCATACACGAATGGCGCGGGGAATACCATGACAACACCAGGCTTGGAGGCTCACCAGCGGTGGTGCGGAACGATTCGGCCATCAATTTCGACTGGGGTGATGGTTCGCCCGCCGCGGGCGTGGGAAGCGACCACTTTTCCGTGCGCTGGACACGGGACGTACACTTTGACACGAGCGGCACGCGCACCTTTTCCGCCACGGTGGATGACGGAGTACGCGTCTGGGTGGATGACTCTCTCATCATCGACAAGTGGTATCCCCAATCCCGCACGACCCATACGGCGAGCAAGCACCTAAGCGCGGGGACCCACGAGATCAAGGTGGAGTACTTTGAGCAGACGGGGGTCGCTGTATGCAAGCTGAGCTGGTCAGGAGCCCCCACGCCCAGCCCGGACCCACAAACCATCGTCGTGGACAACCGGGATTCCAACTTTGTGTGGGGCGGACCGGCGAGCAGCTGGTATGGCCGCAGCACGGGCTATCGGGGCCATCTCTACTGGACCTGGAACAGCCGCGCCAAGGCCTATAACTGGGCCAGATGGTACCCACATATAAGCACTGCCGGCAATTGGGAGGCGTTCGTCTATATCCCCAGCCGCTACCACGGCAGCAAGAGCGCCCGCTACAAGATTTATCACAACGGTGTATGGAACGAGCGGGTAGTGAATCAGAATATATACTATGATAAATGGGTGAGCCTGGGCACCTACTACTTTGCGGGCGGACCCAACGAATACGTCCTTTTGGGTGATGCCACCGGCGAGACCTATGCCACGCGCTTTGTGGGATTTGACGCCGTCAAGTTCGTGCGCCAGGATGGCGGCGCACCGCCATCGCCGCCGAGTGACTGCGACATCACACCCGTCCTCGGCTTTGGCAACGTCTGGAATAGCCACAGCGCGGTCAGGTCCAAACTGGGCTGCCCAACGGAAACGGAAAAATCCGTCTGGGCTGGCGAGCAGAGCTTCCAGGGTGGCTATATGTTCTGGCGAGAGGACACCAAGCAGATCTATGTCATCTATAACAATGGCACGTGGCAGGTCTATGAGGACACCTGGACCACGAGCCAGCCAGAGACGGATCCCTCCATCGTGGCGCCCTCGGGTTACTACCAACCCAAGCGCGGCTTTGGCAAGGTCTGGCGTGAAAATCCCCAGGTGCGCAATAACCTGGGTTGGGCCACGACCGAGGAGCGAGCCTTGCATGGCTCCGTGCAGCCCTTTGAGGGCGGACGGATGATCTGGAGCAACACACGGGGCGTATACGTGCTCTACAGCGACAGCACGTGGCAGCGCTACTAGCCCCCGAAGGACGATTGTCATAGGAAAAAGGGCCGTTCCCAGAGGAACGGCCCTTTTTTATGGCACCCGACATCGATGCAAACTATCGTTCCTCCAAGAGGCGGGCGAGCTCATCCTTGAATCTGGGCACACCGTACCGCTGGGCCCGTCGACGCAGATGCTGGGGATCAAAGTCGTACGCTGATAATCTATCGACTGCCTCGGCCAGGGACTCGGCCGTGGGACGGCGGAAAAAGAGGCCCGTCTTCCCCTCCTCGATGGTGTCCAGCGCCCCACCCGCCCCATAGGCGATGACGGGCCTGCCGGCCGAGATGGCCTCCAGAGGGGTGATACCGAAATCCTCCTCCCCCGGAAATACCAGGGCCCTGCAACGGGCCATCTGCCGCCGCACCTCCTCATCGTCGGGCACATAGCCCAGGAAGGTCACATTGTCCTCGGCCATATCTTCCAGGGCCTGGCGATCCCTCCCCTCGCCGATGATGCGCAGGGGCAGGCCCAGGGTGTTAAAGGCCCGCACGGCAATGTCGATGCGCTTGTAAGGCACGAGGCGGGAGACGACCAAAAAGTAATCCTCCGGTTCCTGCAATGGCGTAGAGGTATCGACGCGCACGGGAGGATAGATGATCTGGGCATCGCGCCGATAATATTTGCCGATACGCTCACGCACCGTGCGAGAGATGGCCACGAACTGGTCCACGCGATCAGCGGCCAGCCTGTCCCACTGGCGCAGGCTCTTGAGAAAGGGCATCAGCGCCAGGCGCCCCAACCGCCCGACCCCCTCCCGCTCGATATAGGCGTGATAGTTCCACAGAAAGCGAGCGGGGGTCAGGCAGTAACAGACGTGGCGGGTGTGCTCGGTGGTGATGACCCCATGTCCAAAGGCGCTGGTGACACTGAGCACCACGTCATAACCGCGCAGATCGAGGCTCTCGAATCCCAAAGGATAGAGGGGTAAAAGAAATTGGCGGGAGCGCCTGAGCAGGGGAAGCCTATTCAGAAAGGAGGGCCTGATATCCCACTCGCGATAGGCCGCTGGAAGGGCCTGGGGATGATAGATGGAGGTATATATGTGCGCCTGAGGATACATCTCGTGGATGACCACCAGGACGCGCTCGGCGCCGCCATATTGGTTCAGCCAGGAACAGACGATGGCGAGATTCAAGGCCCCTTCTCCGTCACTTGCCGATGCAAAAGTCGCTAAAGATGCTCTCCAGCAATTCCTCGCTGGCCGTCTCCCCCGTGACCCGGCCCAGGGCACTCACGGCCTCGGAGATATCGATGGTCAGGAAATCGGCCGGCAATCCCCGACGCGCGGCCTCTTGGGCCTGGGTCACGCTCTCCAGGGCACGGCGGAACAGCGCCCGGTGTCGGGGGTTACTGGCCACGGGGGTTTCGCCGGTGACGACCCGCCCGGACAGCACGCTATCCACCAAAAGTTCCTCCAGTTCCGATATGCCCGTCCCCCTGAGGGCCGAGATGGTCACGTGGGGAGCATCGGGCAATATATCCCCATAACGGCACACGATGGGCAGATCCTCCTTGTTCACCACCACGATGGAGGGCTTGTTTACACAGAGGGCGGCCACCTGACGATCCGCCTCTGTGACGCCCTCGCTGCCATCCACAATCAAAAGGGCCATGTCCGCCTGCTGCACCGCCGCGCGGCTGCGCTCGACGCCCTGCTGCTCGATGACGTTATCGGTCTCGTCGATGCCCGCCGTATCCACCAGCACAAAGGGGATGCCCTCGAGATCGACGGTCTCCTCCAGGGTATCGCGCGTCGTGCCGGGAATGGGCGTGACGATGGCGCGGTCGGTGCGCAGCAAGGTGTTGAGCAGGCTACTCTTGCCCACATTGGGTCGGCCCACGATGGCGACGTGGATACCCTGTCGATAGATGATACCCCGCTTTGCCTCCTCAAGCAAGGCCTCGAGCCCCTGGGCGGCCTCCTCCAGCGCCCCCCCCACGTCCTGCTCCGGGATATCCTCCTCGGGGAAATCTATGACCGCCTCGAGATAGGCCAGCAGATGCAACAGGGTCTCTCGAATATCGCCCACCTCGCTGGCCAGGGAGCCATTCAACTGGTTCACAGCCACGCGGAGGGAGGCATCCGTCCGGGAGCGTACGATATCGGCGACGGCCTCGGCCTGGGTCAGGTCGATGCGCCCGTTGAGAAAGGCGCGGAGGGTGAATTCGCCCTCCCGTGCCATGCGCGCCCCGGAATCCAGACAGAGGGAGAGGATCTCTTGCAGGGGAACGAGGCCGCCATGGCCGTCGATCTCTACGATATCCTGGCGCGTATAAGTACGTGGCGCCTCCATATAGGAGAGGAGCACCTCGTCCACCACGTCTCCCGTCTCGGGGTCCACGATATGTCCGTAATGGAGATAATGGGACGCGGGCTCTCCCTGCCAGGGGTGTTGCGGCGCAAAGATGCGGGTGGCGATGGGCAGGGCCTCGTCGCCGCTCATGCGCACGATACCTATGCCCCCCTGACCGATGGGCGTAGAGATGGCAGCAATTGTGTCATCAAGAGAATACATGGGGAACTCCGCAAAGGTGAGGTTCAGCGCCCGAGGTGGCTACTCCTCTGCAAGGTCGGCATCCGAGACCACCTCTTTGGCACGGCGATTGAATTTGCCCCGGGGCATCATGATATGACGGCCACAGGTGAGGCACTTGAGACCGATATCCGCCCCGATGCGCGTGACCCGCCATTTATAACCGCCACAGGGATGGGGCTTGCGCAGGGTGGCGATGTCGTCAACCTGTACATCGAATCTTCTCACCGCGCCTCCTCGTTCAATATCTCACCCTCCAGATCGCACGCGAAAAAGAGAAGCAGCGTGTTGCCATATTCCCTCTTGTCGAACAGGTACAGGTTATCCAGGGAGAGAGGGTCAGCCTCCTTGGGATCCAGTTGTACGATGATCGTGCCCTGGGACGTGAGCAGGGAACAATCATCCAGGGCCAAAAGGGTCTCGGACCAGAGGCCACGATACTGGGGCGGGGCGACATAGATGTAATCGAAGCGTCGCTCCCCCGAGGC
>CAZMOW010000030.1:0-25635 GCA_964567975.1 uncultured Anaerolineales bacterium
GTGACGACGTCCAAAAAGCGGTCAGGGATGGCAAGTTCCATATCTATGCCATCTCCACCGTCAAAGAGGGCATCGAGCTACTGACGGGTGTTCCCGCGGGGGAACCGGACGAGGAGGGGAACTATCCCCCGGATTCGGTCTATGGCATGGTACAAGCCAAACTGGAACAGTACGCCGAAGAACTGGAGGAGGGCGACGACGAGCCCGAGCCAGAAGAGTAACGACACAAAGGGCTTGAGAACAACGATGTTCTCAGGCCCTTTCTCTACTTAGAAAGAGGGCTCGCGGGCCCCACGCATCAGCGGCCGCAGGAAGAGGACGACGGCAAGACAGCCGACGAGTAACACGCCGCCGCTGAGATAGAAAGGCGCCTCCTGTCCCACGGATTCGTACAGGGCCCCGCCCAAGAGGGGGCCCACCGCATACCCTCCACTACTTATCATGGCATAGAGACCGTACCCCATCCCCAACCTCTCCTCCCCACTGAGATCGGCGACCATGGCCGTCTGGGCAGGCACCGATATGGCCCAAACCGCAACGGCCAGCGTGTAGAGGCCTGCCAGCCACACGAGGGAGGAAGAGATGGGCAAAAAGAGGGCAAGAAGTCCCGATGCCGCCATGCCCAGGGCCATCATGCGCGCGCGCCCAAAGCGATCGCCCAGTTGCCCCAGACGCTCGGAGAGAAAGGCGCTCACCAATCCAGCGGGAAGAAAAGCCAAGGCCAGGGCATAGATGTCGGTGGTGAACTTTTCCTGCAGATATACGAGGTAGAGGGGGCCAAGCATGGCCTCCGAAGCCCCGGTCACGAACACGATGATCAACAACGTGACAAGGGCCCTGGAGAGCGAGTAATCAAAGCGCATCCTTGCCGAGACGGAGGATCGGGTCTCTGGCACACTTTTCCAGGCCAGCCACATCCCCACGGCGGTCATGAGGGCATAGATGGAGAAGGCGATCCGCCAACCGACGCGCTCGGAGAGCAGAGAGATCAGGACAAACCCCACCGCGACGCCCATCAGCCCCCCGCGAGAGGTTATCTCCGTAATGCGCCCCAGCGCACGGCCGCGCCTCTCTGCAGGGGTGAGGTCGGCGATGATGGTGTTCACCGAGATCCAAAAGAGCGATGAGCCGATCCCCTGTATAAAGCGGGCCAGATACAGGGCGCGCAGGGTGCGCGCCCAGGCAAAGGTGGCCATCGCCAGGGCATAAAAGCTCAATGCCAACAGGAAAAAGCGCTTGCGCCCAAAGCGATCCACCGCCCAACCCACCACGGGACGCAGCAGCAGCGTGGTCGCCGTGAATATGGAAAAGAGGCCTCCAATTTCCACCGCACTGGCCCCCAGCATCTTGCTGTATATGGGCAACCCAAAGTGCAGGAAGGTAAAGGGCAAGGACCAATAGAACAGGGGACGGTGCAACGGTACCGTGGCCACATCCTTTCCAAGGGGAATGGGCTTCCCTGGCTGACCGCCCGACACGCTAGAGCCCTTCATGTACTAGCCTCACCAGGTGCTGGGCAGCAAGCCGATGTGGCACGCTTCGAGCATACCTTTTATGCCTCTGCCCCTCTGACGGAAGAAGGAAGCCTTCACGACGAGGAGTGACATACGATGTCGCCAGATCAAAGGACTACGACCTCAATATCCCTCTCCCTGGCCCGTTCCTTCAGTGCCGCCCTGTGATCACCACAGGCGACGACGTAATGGTTCTGCACGCCCTTGACGGCGTCAAACACCCGTTCGCGATCCGGAACGTCGATGACGAGGGTATTGCGGCACCGATCCTTGTTATCCTGGCATCCTTTAATGGTGCCGCTTGTAAGCAGGAGGCTCCTCAACCCCTTGGTGAAACGGGCTACCGTGGCGATCTCGCCGATAGGGACCTCCGCGTGGACGGTGGGGCTCTCTTTGCGGCCATGATAGTCACCGAGATAGTACTCCTGCCCCTCATCCTCCTTGGTGCACAGATTGCGGGGCAGCACGCAGTGGCTGATGCCCAGGTGTCCATTGGCCTTGACGGCACCCCCCATAAAAGTCGGCACGCCGGCCGCACGCTTGAATAGTACCATGGTCAACAAGGCGTCCAGGTCGCCCTGGCAGGCGGCGGGAATACCTCGCTCCTGAAACAACATCAGGGACACACAGGGGACGGGAAGTGCCTCCCCTCCTGTCCACGACTTGCACACGATGGTCACCCCGTCGCCGCCACGCTCCTCCAAGATTCCCGCCATCGCCAGATAGAGCCGGGCTGCCTTGGCGACCTCCTCATCGGCGACTTGGGAGCCCTGAGAGGCACCGTCGATGAGATCCTGCGCCAACCCCGCCACCTCTGCCTCATCCTGGGATGATAGCGAACTGTACCTGCTCCGCAGCTCGTGCGTGGGAATGGCCTCGAAACGGAGCCCCAACTTCTTCCCCGCCGCCGTGAGATCGCTGGTGACCTCCCACTCGCAGAGATAGTCCGTGGGCAACCCACCGAACATCAACAACTTTTCTCCCGTATCCATCGCAACGCCCCCCTCTTTGAGGTCACCAAACCGAACGCAACTCTGTTGAACAAAACCACATGGCTTAAGTGCTCGTGCTACAAGGAAAACGTATTACGCTTCCCCACCTTCCAGATCGAGATTGCGCAAAAGTTGCGCGTTCGCGGCCACGATGACCGTGCTCATGGACATCAGGAGGGCGCCCACCGCCGGCGACAGCAGGATGCCATAGGGAGCCAGGACGCCCGCGGCCAGGGGCAGGGCAAAGACGTTGTATCCCGCCGCCCAGGCCAGATTCTGCACCATCTTTTTGTACGTGGCCCGACTCAGGGTAAAGATTTTGACCACGTCGAGGGGGTTGCTCTGCACCAGGATGATGCCGGCGGACTCGATGGCCACGTCGGTGCCACTGCCGATGGCGATCCCCACGTCCGCCTGCACCAGGACGGGGGCATCGTTTATGCCATCCCCCACCATGGCCACCCGTCTGCCCTCCTCCTGCAGGGCAACCACCCGTTCATTCTTTTCCTCTGGCAATACGTTTGCAAACACGGTATCGATGCCCAATTCGTTGGCCACCGAGCGAGCCACCGCCTCACTGTCGCCCGTGAGCATGACCAGTTCCATACCAAGCTCCTGAAGACGCTCTACGGCCCGATAGCTCTCCGGACGGATCACGTCGGCCAGGGCAAAGGAGGCCACCACCTCATCGTCCGCAACCAGGTGGACCACGGTCTGCCCCTTTTGTTGGGCGTCCTCCACAAAGGGCAGCAGGGATGTGGGCATGTCCAGTTCCAGCATCTCAAGCAACTGGGGACCTCCCACATAGACCGCCTCCCCCTCATACAGGGCCCGAATCCCGCGCCCCTCTAGGGCCTCGAACTCTTCTACCGACACCCTCTCTACGTCCCGTTCCTGGGCTCTCTGACGGATGGCCCGTGCGATGTGGTGCTCGGAATCGCCCTCCACGCCCCCTGCCAGGGCCAGGGCGCGGTCCCCATCCCAGTCCTCCACGGTATCCATCCCGGCGACACCAAACTCTCCCTCGGTGAGGGTTCCCGTCTTGTCAAAAATTACAGTATCTATCTCCCGGGCCCTCTCCAGTGCCAGGCGATCGCGAATGAGGATGCCGTTGCGCGCCCCCAGAGAGGTGGTGATGGCCACCACGAGGGGAATGGCCAACCCCAGGGCGTGGGGACAGGCGATCACCAGCACCGTGACCACGCGCTCCAGGGTCCTCAAGCCCAAGCCAACACTGAGGCCCCAACCTATGGCCGTCAAAAAGGCCACCCCCAGGGCAATGTAAAAGAGCCACCCCGCGGCCCTATCGGCCAGGATCTGCGTATGGGACTTGCTCTCCCGCGCCTCCTCCACCAGGCGCATAATGCCTGCCAGCGTGGTCTCTTCGCCCGTGGCCTTCACGCGCACCCTCAGGCTGCCGGCCTCGTTTATAGTCCCTGCCACCACCTCATCGCCGGGCTCCTTGGACACCGGTTCCGATTCTCCCGTGATCATGGCCTGGTTAACGTCGGATTCGCCTTCCTCCACGACGCCATCGGCGGGGATACTGGAACCGGGACGCACCATGAGGAGATCGCCCTCCTCAAGCCCTTCCAGCGATACCTCCTCGGTGGAACCGTCGGGCAGAATCCGTTCGGCCGTGTCGGGTAATAGCTTGGCCAATTCCTCCAAAGCGCCCGAAGCGCGACGGATGCTGCGCATCTCGATCCAGTGTCCGAGCAACATCACGTCGATGAGGGTGGCCATCTCCCAAAAGAACCCCGTGTCCGGCGCAGTAAAGACGGCAAAGACGCTGTAGACAAAGGCCACCGTGATGGCCAGAGAGATCAGCGTCATCATCCCCGGCTGCCGCTGGCGCAACTCGGGCACGGCCATCTGCAAAAAGGGTATGCCGCCATAGAAAAAGACGGCGAAGGCAAAGACTGGACCGACCCAGCGGCTTCCCGGGAAAGTGGGCATACTGAAGCCCAACCACTCCTGCAGCATGGGGCTGAACAACAGGATGGGAATGGTCAGGACGAGGTTGATCCAAAAGCGCCGACGGAACATCTGTTCATGGCCCGCATGCCCTCCATGCCCCTCGTGATCCCCTCCATGAGACCCCTCGTCTGCCCCATGTTCATGCGTCTCACGCTCATGCATTTCCTGCGATTCCCGGCCCATGATGCGCCTCCTTATATCTTATCGTCTTCAGAACGACGCTAACAACGGATTGCCCTCTAGTGTAACTGATTTTCTTCCATGCGTAAAAATAGGGATCTCTTCGTTTTTGACTTTCTCAATCTTTCAAGTATAATAGATGTCCAGATATGAGCGATCTTTGGATACAAAGTTGATCACACAAACCAGGGTGCGGATCACACAGGTGTAAACGCGATCTGTAGCGACAAGGAGGTAATTACGCCTGCCAAGTATCCCATTGAATACGAATTGACACCAGATAGCATCGACACAGGTCAACATTGGATCACGCTCAGACTGAAGAATATAGGTGCGCAGGAGCTCACCGGGCTGGACGTAAACCTGAATTCGTTGGACGTGTACAGCATTGGGGTGCTGGGAACGGGAACCTATATCTCCTCTCTCGGCCCAGATGAGGAGCGTCAACTCCCCTTCCAGATCTCGGCCAACAGGACGGGGAGCGTCTATGTGACCATCGACGGATGGCGAGAGGGCGCCCGTTTCCATTGGGAGTCCCCCAGCGTCCTCATCACGGTAGGCGCAGAGGTGGCCGAACTGGTCAGCCTCTTTGTCATGACAGAGCCCTATTCCGTGGTGGGCGAACAGATCCGCGTGGAGGCCACCGTGCGCGGTCTTGCGGCGGAGCGCGGCTTGAGCCTCGAGTTCTGGGCCGATACGCCCAGCGGCGAGTTCGAAGAGTTGGCCATCGTGGAAACCAAGGAACTCGCCCCCGGCGAGGAGGCCACCTACTCGGCCGAAATCAGCCCTGACGAGGAAGGGCTGTACACCCTCTACGCCTACCTCTATGACGGTGTGCGGCGCATAGGCCGCGAGGTGGAAACCATCCGCGTGGAAAGAGCGGCAGTGTAAAAAGCGTAATATACTGACGCAAGAGTGGGTCGATAACGGTTCGGTCCGCGCCCTGGTTTGTGTGGTCAACCGTGTCAGCATCTCTCTTGAGGAGGGGAAAGGACATTTGTCGAAGGATGTGAGCTGGGCTGCGCAAAGATCATGGGACTCGATGATGTCACCATACTGTCCACCCTCAGCCGACTAGCCACTATCGTGCCCACACATGATCGCAAACCGGAATACAATGGACTTGACGTATATGTGAGATGTGAGATACCATCAACACATGATGAACGAGGGAAATCGGCGAACAGACCCCATTGTTGACGAGCAGGAAGACGATCTGAGAGGAAAAAAGGAGAGATTCTAATGGCAAACGGTTCGAAGCGACTGAAAGCCGCCACGCTGTATCAGCATACCGACCCCCAGAGCCTGGGCTTTGAGACCACCGATGATCTGCAGGATCTGACAGAGGTCATTGGCCAGGAGCGGGCCGTGGAAGCGATGCAGTTTGGTATGGGGATCGAGGACGACGGGTTTAACATCTTTGCCATGGGTTCGTCCGGCATAGACAAAGAGTCCCTCATGCGCAGGTTCTTCGAGGAGAAGGCCAAAGAGAAGGCGGTGCCCCCAGACTGGTGCTATGTCAACAATTTCGAGGACGATAACAAACCGCGCCTCATAAAGCTACCAGCGGGCATGGGCGTCGAGTTCCGCGACGATATGGACGATCTGGTAGAGCAATTCGATACCGCACTTTCCGCCGCCTTTGAGAGCGAGGAATACCAATCGCGTCGCCAATCCATTATGGAGGAGTTCAGGGAGAGGCAGCAAAACGCCTTCCAGGAGCTTCAACAGAGGGCACAACAGGAAAACGTAAGGCTTATCCGCACACCGGCCGGGCTCGCGGTGGCACCCATTCACGATGACGAGGTGCTGTCTCCCGACGAGATCCAACAGCTATCCGAGGAGGAACAGGAACGTCTTCAAGAAAAGGTGTCGGATTTTCAGGACGAGTTACAGGAAATCCTCCGGCAGGTACCCAGCTGGCAGCGGGAGATGCGCGAACAGTTGAACGACCTTAACCGAGAGATGGCCAACCTGGCCATCGGCGGCCTGATCGACGAACTGCGCCAGAAATACGAGGAACATCCCGATATCATTGAGCACCTCGATGCCGTGCAGGACGATGTGGTGGAAAATGCAGAGGATTTCCTGCCCCAGGATCAGAATGCACAGCAGGTGCTGCAGGCCCTGCAAGGAGAAGAAGAGGGAGATGGCGGAGGACGCCAGGCCATGCGACAACAGGTGCGCATGCGCCAGTACAAGGTAAACGTGATCGTCGACCACAGTGGATCGGAGCACGCTCCCGTCATCTATGAGGACAATCCCACCTACCAGAACCTGATTGGGCGCATCGAGCATAGGGCCCGCATGGGCGCGTTGATGACCGATTTCCACCTCATCAAAGCTGGGGCCCTGCACAGGGCCAGTGGGGGCTATCTCCTGCTCGACGCTCGCAAAGTGTTGATGGAGCCCTATGCCTACGAGGCGCTCAAGCGTGCCATGAGCGCGGGCAAGATTCGCATCGAATCGCTGGGACGGCAGTTGAGCCTGATCAGCACCGTATCCCTTGAGCCGGAACCCGTTCCCCTGAACGTAAAAGTCGGGCTTTTTGGCAATCGCATGCTGTATTACCTGCTCTGGCAGTTAGATCCCGAGTTCCAGGAACTGTTCAAGGTCGAGGCCGACTTTTCAGAGCAGATGGATCGCAGTGAGGAGAACCAACAACTCTATGCGCGGATGATCGGTACCATGATTCACGAGACCGGCCTACAAGCCTTTGATCGAGGCGCCGTGGCGAGGGTGATCGAGCACACAGCCCGCATGGTGGGAGATACGGAAAAGCTCTCCACGAAAAAAGAGCACGTGGACGATCTGCTCCGCGAGGCCAACTATTGGGCTCAGGAGAATGGCAACACGGTGATCACCGCCGATGACGTGCAGCGGGCCATCGATGCCAAAATACACCGCGCTGATCGGGTGCGCGAACGCATGCAGGAGGCCATCCTGCGCGAGACGATCCTCATCGACACCGAGGACGAGGAGGTTGGCCAGATCAATGGCCTCTCGATCATTCCTTTGGGCAACTTTATGTTCGGGCGCCCGACGCGCATCACGGCCCGCACGCGGATGGGCAAAGGTGAGGTCGTGGACATAGAGCGCGAGGTGGAACTGGGAGGCCCCATCCACTCCAAGGGCGTGCTGATCATGGCGGGCTTTTTGGGCGCGCGCTATGCGGAAGAGAACCCCCTATCCCTCTCCGCCAGCCTGGTCTTTGAGCAGTCCTACAGTCAGGTGGAGGGCGACAGCGCCTCGTCCGCCGAGCTGTATGGGTTGCTTTCCTCCCTTGCGCAACTGCCCATCAAGCAGTCCCTGGCCGTCACGGGCTCTGTCAACCAGCGTGGCCAAGTACAGGCCATCGGCGGCGTGAACCAAAAGATCGAGGGCTTTTTCGACATCTGCAAGGAACGCAGCCTGACGGGCGATCAGGGAGTGCTTATCCCCGCCAGCAATGTCAAGCACTTGATGCTGCGTCAGGACGTGATCGACGCCGTGGAGACGGACGACTTTCACATCTATGCCGTGGAAACGATTGATGAGGGCATAGAGATTCTGACCGGCGTCCCCGCAGGCGAGGCAGACGAGGAAGGAAACTATCCGGAGGGCACCGTCAACTACCGGGTGAAGCAGCGCCTGGCCGAACTGGCAGAAAAACGCTTTAAGTTCGGCGAGGAGGGCGAGGGGGAAGCATGAATGAACGGGAACGAAGAGAGGAAATAGAGCGAATCCTGGTCGCTCTTGATGCCTCCTCCCATAGCCTCTCCGCTTTGCGGGCGGCAGCCGAATTGGCTGCCCGCCTGCAAGCGGAACTGCAGGCCCTTTTCGTCGAGGACGTGGACGTACGGCGCCTGGGTGCCCTGCCCTTTGCAGAGGAGGTGGGCATCTTTTCGGCCACGTGCCATCCACTAGACGCAAGCGAACTGGCGCGGCAGTTGGAGGCACAGGCCCACCACATGCACCGGCGCTTTCGCAGAACGACAGAGTGGATCGGCGTGCAGTGTACGTTCCACAGGGTCCGGGGACGTGTGGTGCCAAAAATTCTAGAGGCGGCCTCAGAAGCGGATATGGTCATCCTGGGCAAAGAGGCCTGGTCCACATTCGAGACTGGGCGATTGGGACCAGCCATTCGCCAGGTGATCTCCCAGATTCCCATCCCGACCATGGTTCTCCAGGCGGGGGCCCGGCTCGGACTCCCGGTGCTGGCCATCTACGATGGCTCTCAGGGCGCACATCGGGCGCTATCCGCGGCCGCAATCCTGGCAACGCGGGATGACGACAGATTGATGGTCCTCATCCTGGCCGGCGAATCGGAACCTGCCAGCCGCCTCCAGGCACGCGCGGAAACATGGCTGGAAGGGAGAGGGCTGCAGGTTCAGTATCAGGTCCTGAGCGAATCGAGCGCCTCCCATCTGGCTGTGCTGGTGGCAGGGCAGGGATACGGCACTGTCGTGTTGCCCCGGCAAAGCGCCGTGATACGGGACGAGGCCGTGCTCGATTTCCTGGACGAGACCGACGTGCCGGTATTGCTGGTGCGCTAGAAGATAAGAGTCACCCGTGCCAAAGCATATCACTCGCTCAATCGCTGGCATCTATCTTAGGAGGTAAACATGAAGAGAACGACGTTGGACGACCTGAATCTCAGCTTGGGCAAGCGCACACGCCTACACCGCATGCTGTACGAGCACGGACCGGGGAATGGCACATTGTTGCTTTTGCCCCTGGATCATGGGGTGGAACATGGGCCCATCGACTTTTTCCCCAATCCTCCCAGTGGTGATCCCAACTATCAATGTCAACTAGCCAGAGACGGGGGCTATTCTGGCATCGTCTTCCACATCGGTCTGGCGGAGAAATATATGCATGACTATGCCGGCGAAGTGCCCCTGATCCTCAAGCTTAACGGTCGCCCGCATATTCCCCCCAACAATCGTCCCCTATCGGCCCAGGACGCCACCGTCGAGGACGCGGTCAGGCTGGGAGCCGACGCCGTGGGCTATACGTTGTATGTGGGCTCTCCGCGTCAGGATGAGGATTTCGCCCAACTGATGATCGTCCGCGCCGAGTGTGAGCGATACGGGATGCCCCTGATCATCTGGAGCTATCCCCGAGGCGAGGCCATTGAGAAAAAGGGCGGACGCGACAGCATCTATGCCGTGGATTATGCCGCGCGACTGGCCAACGAGTTGGCCGCGGACGTCGTCAAGCTCAACGTGCCTGCGTTCAGTGATCCCGGTAACGAGCATAGCCCGGAGCCTTATCGCGAGCTCTATCAGGAGTGGCAGGAACTGGACGAGAACGAAGCCTACCGTCGGGCGACGGAAAAGGTCGTGGCCTCGGCAGGCAAGACCATGGTGCTCTTTTCTGGTGGCAGCAGGATCAGCGACGAGGATCTGTTGACCAAGGCTCGTATCTGTATGGAAAGTGGGGCCACAGGTCTAATATTTGGCCGAAACATGTGGCAGCGCCCTCTAGAAGATGGGTTGCGGATTACAGAACGAGTAAAAGACGTGTTGCTCTCCTCGTAACAAAGCGTTCATACACTCGATGCGCACACAAATCGTTAGGCAAAGGAACAGGGGGAGAAAGCGATGCAAAAAGTGTATCTCGTGCAACATGCAGAGGCCATGTCAGAAGAGAGGGATCCAGATCGCCCCCTGTCCAAAATTGGCCGCCAACACGCTGAGATGATGGCAGATCTGGCCGCCAAACTGGATATAGAGGTGCAGCAGATCCGTCACAGCGGCAAGACGCGCGCAAAACAGACGGCCGAGATCTTGGGCAATGCACTGTCTCCCGTGGGAGGGGTGATGGCCTTCCCCGGTCTTGGTCCCGTGGATGACGTGAAGCCAATCGCAGAGACTCTGGACGAGACGCCCAATCCTCTGATGCTGGTGGGTCATCTTCCCTCTATGGAACGTCTGACCGGGCAACTGGTGACGGGCGATGCCGATCTCCCCGTGGTCGCCTTTATCAATGCTGGCATCGTCTGCCTGGAACGACGACGGGAAGGATGGCAGGTGAATTGGATCGTCACCCCCGAGATTGCAGCGTCAATATGATGACCATGTTGGAATTTATGGCCAACTCCTCCACCCTGATGAACGCGGGCACCGCCTTCTAGCAACCCAGCAACCGGGGGCATGGTTTCGTGATCTCGCTGGAAAAGACCGCCAAGATATTTGTGACAGCCAACGACATCCCTGCACTGCCCCCAATGTGGGGGCACACTCTGGACCACCGGTGGCTCGTAGGACGGATGACGAGAGGAGGGGTTCCCAACGCATTCAAACTGGCGCGGCCACTCCCCAATGTCGCCAAAATGCGAGGCGATGGTTTGCGATAGCCCTGATATGAAAACTGGGGTACAATATGATGTAATATCTGCTAAGCGGTTGTCTTTCTACGAGAGTGAGCGTCCGAAAGGGGGTGATCGGCCAATCAAAAGTGCTTGGACATCAAAGTTGCCCGTAACGATATAGATCCAGAAAGGAGCTTGTGAAATGTCCGTTGTCAAAGTAGTGGAGATCATCGGCCAGTCCGAAAAAAGTTGGGAGGACGCCGTAGAGCAGGCCCTGGAAGACACCAAAAAGACGGTTCGCAACATCCAATCCATCTATGTCAAGGACTTTCAGGCCGTCGTGGAAGACGACGAGATCACCCATTATCGGGTAAATACCAAAATCTCCTTCCTCGTGGAAAGATAGGAAGAATCGCTCGATTCGAAGCAAAATGGAGAAGCGGACCTCCGGGGTTTCAACCGTGGAAACGGAGATGCGCCAAACCCCGGAGGGGTTCGATGTTTTGGCGCCTTGAGAACGCTTTTTAGGACCGAAAAGTGTCGGGCGTCTGGATACCCGATGCTGGCACTTTTTCCAACAGATACGAAAAGGGGTGTGATGTCCCTTTTGGACAAAAAAGTTCGATGTTAGATGAGCGATACACAGGAGACAGTGAATGGAATTCGATTTCATCAGACAACTCGTAAATGCGGACAAAGAGACCAAGATCGTCCTTCTGGTATTGGATGGCCTGGGAGGATTGCCCATGAACGCCGGCGGGCCGACAGAACTTGAGGCCGCGAACACCCCCAATCTGGACGGGCTGGCAGCCGAGTCCATATGTGGGTTACATGAACCCATCCAGGCGGGCATCACCCCGGGCAGCGGGCCCGGACACCTGGCATTGTTTGGCTATGATCCCGTCAAATATCAGATCGGGAGGGGCGTCCTCTCCGCATTGGGCATCGGCTTTGACCTGCAGGAAGGGGACGTGGCCGCTCGGGGCAACTTTTGCACGGTGGACGCAGAGGGTAACGTGGTAGACCGACGTGCGGGGCGCATCTCCACGGAAAAGAGCGAGGAGTTGCTCGATCGCCTGCGCCAGATCGAGCTCCCGGGCGCAGAGCTCTTCCTGGAGGCGGTAAAGGACTATCGGATGCTGCTGATACTGCGCGGTGAGAATCTGGGCGCTGATCTTTCGGACACTGATCCCCAGGAGATAGGAGTGCCTCCCCTGGAGCCCCAACCCCGCTCCCCGGGTTCGGACGAGACGGCACGGCTGGTGGAAGAATTCCTGCGTCATACACAAGAGATCCTGGCAGGCGAGGCCCCAGCAAACATGCTTCTGTTACGAGGTTTTGCCAAGCTCCCGGACTGGCCCACGTTACCTCAGGTGTACGGTCTGAGACCGGCAGCCATCGTCTCCTATCCCATGTATCGCGGCGTCGCGCGACTGCTAGGCATGGAGCCATTGGACTCTGACGGGACACTGGACGGCGAGTTCAAAACCCTGGAGAAGCGCTGGGAGGACTTTGATTACTTTTTTGTACACGTCAAACCCATCGATAGCGCTGGGGAGGATGGAGATTTCGAGCGCAAGGTGAAACATATCGAGGAGGCCGACGCTTATCTTTCGCGCGTGGTGGATCTGGAGCCCGACGTCCTCATCGTGACCGGCGATCATTCCACGCCATCAAAGATGAGATATCACAGCTGGCACCCGGTACCGGCCCTGCTGTGGTCCAAATACTGTCGCCCCGACGGCGTAAAGGCCTTTGGGGAACGCGCTTGCATCAGCGGTGGGCTCGGGCCCCGCATGCCGGTCACCGATCTGATGCCCCTGGCCATGGCCCACGCCGGCCGGCTGGACAAGTTCGGCGCCTAGAAGGAAAGGCCCCCAGAAGATGAGTTGTCAAAAACCTTTCTTTGATGAACACGTAGAGAATGGAGGTAACCATGTCTTTTCCACTGACCAGCGCGGCTTTTGAAGCAGAAGGAACGATCCCGAACAAATACACGTGCGAAGGAGAGAACGCCTCCCCTCCGCTATCATGGCAAGGAGTACCAGAAGACGCGCGATCTCTGGCCCTGATCTGTGAAGACCCAGATGCCCCCTCGGGTGTGTTCACCCACTGGTTACTCTATAACATCCCGACGACGAGGTATGACCTCCCGGAAGATATTCCTCCACGTGTCACCCTGGATTGGGGCGGCGCACAGGGGCGAAACGATTTCGGCGATGCCGGTTATGGGGGGGCCTGTCCCCCAAGGGGAGAAACGCACCGTTACTACTTTCGACTCTACGCCCTGGATCAGCAACTCGACCTGTCCCCCGGTCTTACCCGCGATCAGTTTTTCAGCGCCGTGGAGGGACACGTCCTCGACCGTGGCGATCTGATGGGCCGCTACGCCCGATCATAGGTACAGACCGATGCCGCTATATCCTGGAGTAAGTGCATGACAACACATACAGCCCTCTTTTATCGCTTTGGAGTGGCCCTGGCCATCGGGTTTTTGGTTGGGCTACAGCGGGAATATGCCTATGGCGGCACAGAAGAGGAGCTTTCCATGGGAGTACGCACTCTTGCGCTCGTTGGCCTACTTGGCTGTTCAAGCGCTCTCGTCGCCGAAGAACTCCTCTCCGCCTGGGGATTCCTCGGCATAGCACTTCCTGTCGGGGCTCTCGTCGTCGTCGCCCACTTTGTCGGCGCCTGGCCACACGAGGACACGGGGCTCACGACCGAGATGGCGACACTTTTGACCTTGGCCGCCGGGGCCTTTTGCTACTGGGATCATTTGGCGCTGGCTGCAGCCATCGGCGTAACGACCACGCTCGTCCTCTCCCTCAAACCAGAGATGCACGCCTTTGCCCAGCAGCTCACGCGCGAGGATGTCTATGCCATCCTCAAGTTCGCCGTGATCACCGTCATCGTGCTTCCCGTACTCCCCAATCGCAGCTTTGGCCCCCCACCCCTCGACGTACTGAACCCCCATGAGATATGGCTCATGGTGGTGCTGATCTCTGGTATCAGCTTTTTGGGCTACGTGCTGATTAAAATCGTGGGGCCGCGGCAGGGCATCCCCTTGACCGGCGTGTTGGGAGGTATCGTGTCCAGCACACCGGTCACCTTTACCTTCTCCCAACGCAGCCAAGAGGAGAGAGAACTGGCCAAACCCTTTGCCCTGGCCATCACAGTGGCCTGGGCCATGACCTATCTGCGCATCGTAATACAGGTCGCCATTATTAACGCAGAACTGCTCAAAACGCTGTGGCCGCCCATGGCCGCCGCCTCGGCAGTGGCCCTGACCTATAGCGCCTATCTCCACCTCTCACAACGCACCGAGAGGCCGGGCGAGGTCGCCTTCTCCAACCCCTTTGAGCTTGGAACGGCACTTAAGTTTGGTTTTCTCTATGGCTTCGTACTCCTGGTCTCAAAGGCTGCCCAGGTCTATGTGGGCGAGGTGGGAGTCTATCTCTCCAGCGCCATCACTGGCCTGTCGGGCGCCCATGCTGTGACACTCTCCATGGCCCGACTCAGCGCCGTGGGAGACATAAGCCTGATCGCGGGAGGGCGCGCCGTGGTGATCGGCGCCATGGCCACCACAGCCGCCAAGGGAAGTGTCGTCCTGACATTGGGCTCCCAAGAACTGCGCCGTACCATACTGCCAGGCTTATTGCTGATGTTGACCGCGGGCATCGGAACCGCCTTCCTTGTATGAGTCGAACTCTACTCAGCAGGGAAAGCGCAATATATGGACGAATCAAAGTATTTGTCGAGTTCAAACGGGACAAAAAGGCCACTTGAACAAGATCGCATTGAAAGGTTAGGTTCGAATGGCCACTAGAGGAAATAACGCAAAACAACTCGAAAAGATCACAGAAGAGATCCACAATCTAAAAGAGTCGCCTCTTTACGAGTATCGAAAGGAGCAGGGGTATTCGCCCGTCGTGGGAAAGGGAGATGCCGACGCGGCCCTCATGCTCATCGGCGAGGCGCCGGGCGCGCAGGAAGCCAAGACGGGAAGGCCCTTTGTGGGCAACGCGGGCCAAATCCTGGATCAACTCTTGGAATCGGTGGACCTGGAACGTCAGGAGGTCTACATCACCAACGTGGTCAAGGACCGTCCGCCGGGCAATCGTGACCCCCATGTTAAAGAGATCGAACTTTATGGGCCGTTCCTGTTGCAACAAATAGAGATCATTGAGCCCCAGGTTATTGCCACCCTGGGACGTTTTGCCACTCGCTTTATCCTGGGACACTTTGACCTTCCCCAGCAGGACCAGAGTATCGGCGATCTGCACGGCAAAAGGTTACAGGCCAAGGCGCCACACGGCGAGGTGGTCATCGTCCCCCTTTATCATCCCGCGGCAGCCTTTTACAACCCAGACCTCAAGGAGATAATGCAAGAGGATTTCCTTGTGCTGGAACGGATGGTGTGAACCGAGAGTAGAGAGGCAATCCGACATTTGGAAGCGAGGATGACTTCCACGGAAGGAAAATGATACGGCCAGTAAAAAGCCCACAAATCATGAGGTTGCCGACGTACTCGATCAGATCGCTGATCTGTTGGAAAGACAGGGGGCCAATACCTTTCGTGTCCGAGCCTATCATGATGGGGCCGATACTGTGCGTTTTCTTGAGGAATCCCTGGCAAGCACGGTGGAAGAGAGCAACGAGACGGCACGCGCCCACGAATTGAACAAGATCGACGATTGGGTTGTGCTCTACTTTGAGCGCGGTGGGAGCCAGGGCCAAGCTACCGTGGTCACCGAGAGCCATGGCCCGCTGGAGGGCAAGCGCGTCGTGCGGGGACGAGAGGCTGGATGCCGGCGCTACTATCAGAAGAGGGAAGCATATCAAAACCAAAGGGAAGGGGAGTGAATCATGCCCATCCATAATTCCGACATAGAGCGCATCTTTAACGAGGTGGCCGATCTCTTGGAGATCGAGGGAGCAAACCAGTACCGCGTCCGCGCCTATCGCAACGCTGCCCGAACTATCTCCACCATGTCAGGGAACGTATTGGACATGGTGGCAGAGGGAGAGGATCTGACCGAACTGCCGGGTATCGGCGAGGAACTCGCCACCAAGATCAAGGAGATCGTCAAGACGGGTGGGCTGCAGCAACTCGAGGAGCTGCACCGTCGCATGCCCGCCGAACTGGTCGACATGCTCAAGATCGCCGGACTGGGGCCCAAGCGCGTCCAGACCATCTACGAGGAACTGAACGTCACCAGCCTGGACCAACTCAGGCATGCCGCCGAAAGCGAGGAGATCCGGAAATTGCATGGGCTGGGCGAAAAGACGGAGCAAAAGATCATAGAAGAACTGGAACGCTGGGACGAACGGGAGGAAGAGCGCACGCTACTTGCCGTGGCCGAGGAACTAGTCGAGCCTCTTCTCGACTTTTTACGAGGACTGAAGAGCGTCGAGCGAGCGGAAGCCGCAGGCAGCTACCGCCGCAAAAAGGAGACGGTGGGCGATCTGGATATCCTTGCCATCAGCGATGCCGGAAAGGAGGTCATCTCCCAGTTTGTAGAGTATGAGGACGTGGAAGAGATCGTCTCCCAGGGCGAGACCCGTTCCACCGTCGTCCTTCGCTCCGGGCTCCAGGTGGATCTCCGGGTGGTGGCCGAGGAGAGCTATGGCGCCGCCATCGTCTACTTTACCGGCTCCAAAGCCCACAACATCCACCTGCGTGACATGGCCCTGGATAAGGAGCTAAAGGTCAACGAGTACGGCGTCTTCAAGGGCGAGGAACGGATCGCGGGGCGCAAAGAAAAAGAGATCTATGATCTTTTTGACCTGCCCGTCATCGCTCCCGAGTTGCGCGAGGATCGGGGCGAGATCGAGGCCGCCCAAAAGGGGGAACTCCCAAAACTGATCACGCTGGACGATATTCGCGGCGATCTCCAGGCGCACACAACGGCCAGCGATGGACGGTCCTCGCTGAAAGAGATGGTGCGAACTGCACAGGAATTGGGATATGACTATTTCGCCATCACCGATCATTCTGCCTATCTCGGCGTGACCCAGGGACTGGATGCCGAGGAACTGGCGGAACAGATCGAGGAGATCGAACGTTTGAACGAGGAGATGGAGGATATCAACCTGCTAAAGAGCATCGAGGTGGATATCATGGAGGACGGCTCCCTGGATCTGCCCGACGAGATCCTGAGCAAATTGGATCTCGTCGTCTGCGCCATCCATTCCAAGTTCGACCTCCGGTCCGATAAGCAGACGGAGCGCATCATCCGCGCCATGGACAACCCTAACGTTAACATCCTGGTCCATCCGACAGGACGGCGCATCAACGAGCGCTCTCCCTACGAGGTCGACATGGGCCGCGTGATGGACGCCGCGCTGGAGCGAGGATGTTTCCTGGAAATCAACGCACAGCCCAGGAGGCTGGATCTGAACGACATCTATTGCAAGGCGGCGAAAGAGCGGGGATTAAAGCTCGCCATCTCCACCGATGCCCACAGCACAGAGGAACTAGAGTTCATGCGCTACGGCGTCTACCAGGCCCAAAGGGGCTGGCTCGAGCCCAAGGACATCCTGAATGCCAGAAGCTGGGATGAAATGGAAGGGCTGCTCAAGCGATAGAAAGCAGGGGACCTATGGGACGTCTTGTTGCAAAGGGCGCACCCCCTAAATGATGGAAAGGAGATCAATGACGTGTTCCCAATAGATGACAGTGACGTTCGCGAGGCTGGGCCAGGAGTGTTGACCATCATTCTGGTCGTCGTCAACATCATAGTGTTTCTTGCTGAGGCTCTGGCTTTTAGATCCGGATTGAGGGAACTTTTTCATCAATACGGCGTCGTTCCCGTGCAGATTCTCCAGGGACGTCAGCTGTATACTCTTTTTACCTCCATGTTCCTGCATGGCGGCTGGTTTCACCTTTTCGGCAATATGCTCATGCTCTGGATTTTCGGCGACAATGTAGAGGCCGTCCTGGGCAAGATTCCCTATCTTCTCTTTTACATCGCGGGAGGGCTCGCGGCTTCTATGACCCACGTCCTGCTGAACGCGGACAGCAGTATGCCCAGCCTTGGGGCCAGCGGGGCCATCGGGGCCATCATGGGCGCTTACATCGTCATGTTCCCCGAATCCCAGGTAAAGGTGTTGATGATATTCGGCTTCTTTTGGTTCATTCGGCGCATGACAGCGGTACTCTTTTTGGGTATCTGGTTCGTGATGCAGTTCTTCAGCGGTATCGCCAGTCTTGGCGCTCAGACGGCCCAGACCGGCGGGGTCGCCGTCTGGGCCCACGTCGGTGGATTCCTCTTTGGGCTTCTCATCGGCTTGCTGTTCAAGAGTAAAGCCAAAGATATGTCGCTGGAGCGAGAGCAGCGTCCGCCCAGGCGCAGGAGGATATGATGAGCGATAAAAAGGATGTTAAAGAGAAGCAACCGGATGTCGATCCAGATTCGGTAACCTCAAAAGAGGAAGCGCTAGAAGCGGCCGAAAAGCTTCGCGAGGCGATCCGCTATCACAACTATCGCTACTATGTGCTGGACGATCCCGTGATCTCCGATGCCGAGTACGATGAACTCATGCGCCAACTTGAGACCCTGGAGGAGAAATTCCCCGCCATCAGGACTCTCGACTCCCCAACCCAACACGTGGGAGGTGAGCCAAGGGACGAGCTTGGGCTGGCCGAACATCCCATGCCCATGCTCAGTTTACAGGCCGTCTACGAAAAGGATGACCTCCGCAACTTTGATGAGAACTGCCGCGATGAATTGGAAGAGGAAGTAGTGCAGTACGTCGCGGAGCCCAAGTATGATGGCCTGGCGGTGGAGTTGATCTATGAGGGAGGACAGCTTTCTGTAGCCTCCACGCGCGGCGACGGTGAGACGGGCGAGGATATCACCCCCAACGTGAAGACGATCAAAGAAGTGCCCCTGGCTTTGCGCGACCAAGGAGAGCCCCCCATTCCCGAGCGCCTGATCGTGCGGGGCGAGATCTATATGCGCAAGGACGAGTTTGAGGCCTTCAACAGACAACGCGCCGAGGAAGACAAAACGCCATTTGCCAACCCGCGGAACGCCGCCGCCGGCTCGATGCGCCAGCTCGACCCTGGCGTCACCGCCCGCCGTCCCCTGCACATCTTTTTCTACGCCGTGCCGGATGCCGCCGATCTGGACTTTGAAACGCACTGGGGTACCCTAGAGGCCCTGCCTGGATGGGGACTGCGGGTAAACGTGGAACACACGGAACGCTGCGAGGGCGTGGAGGATATGATCCAATATCATCGAGCCCTGGCACAGATCCGGGATGACCTACCTTACGAGATCGACGGCGTCGTCTACAAGGTGAACGACCTAGCAGACCAGGAGACCCTTGGCACCCGCACGCGCGACCCCCGCTGGGCCCTGGCCTACAAGTTCGAACCACGGCGCGCCACCACGCGCATCGAGGATATCAAAGTACAGGTGGGACGTACAGGCCAGTTGACGCCCGTGGCCGCCCTGAAACCCGTCTCCATTGGCGGGGTGGAGGTAAGTCGCGCCTCCCTCCATAATCAGAGCGAGATCGACCGCAAGGACATCCGCGTCGGCGACAGGGTGGTGGTGGAGCGCGCCGGCGATGTGATCCCCCATATCGTCAAGCCCCTCATCGACGCGCGAGATGGCTCGGAGGAGAAATATCACATCCCCGACCACTGCCCTGTCTGTGGGGGCGAGACACTGATGAGCGAGGACAAGAAGCAGGCCCACTGCACTAACGTGAACTGTCCTGCACAGCTTCGTGAACGGGTCACCCATTACGCCTCGCGAGAGGCTATGGATATCGAGGGGCTGGGCCAAAAGCGCACGGAGCAGCTCATAGACGCCGGGCTCATCGAGCGCCTGTCCGATATCTACAATATCACGAGAGAAGACCTCCTGCCCCTGGAACGTTTCGCGGATAAATCCGCCGGGAATCTGATAGAGGAGATCAAAAATAGCAAGGAACACACGCTGTCCCGTTTTATCTATGCCCTGGGCATTCCCCTCGTGGGTCAGCACGTATCGCAGGTATTGGCGCAAAATCATGAGACCCTCGACGATCTGATGGCGGCCTCGGAGGAGGAACTGGAGACCATCGAGGATATCGGCTCCGAGGTAGCCCATAGTATCGTGACCTTTTTCGAGAACGAGCAGAACCGTGACGTCATTCGAGAGATCCGCGACGCCGGGCTGACGCTGAGCAATCCCCTTTACAGCAGCGAACAGGAAGAGCAGCCCCTGGCGGGACTGACTTTTGTGTTCACCGGGGCTTTGGAGCGCTGGACGCGCGATGAGGTGCAGCGGTACACAGAGCGCCTGGGCGGACGGGCCACGTCCAGCGTAAGCGGCAGGACCGACTATGTGGTGGCCGGGCCGGGGGCGGGCTCCAAGCTAGAGGAGGCTCGGGAGCGAGGCGTCCCCGTGCTGGATGAGGAGGAATTCATCGAGTTTGTGGAGGAACGGTAGTGATGCGAAGCACGAGCCAGGGAGCGAGGGGCGAGGGATCGCCTGAACAGACGACAACACAATTGATCGCCCAGTTGAGCACAGAGTTGCGGCAAAACGAGGACGCCGAGACGGCTATTGACGTCTACAAGACCATCAACTGGATTATTGGACAACTCGAAGACGTCAAAGAGTCCGCGTTGGATCTGGCCGAGCGAGGCATGAAGCGCCGGGAATTAGACACGCTGAGCACACCCAGCGGTTCCGCGGGATGGACAGAGCCAAGGAAGCAGCAGTTGGACGAGGAGGCCTGGGAGAGGGCAACATCTGAAAACCCGCGCCTGAGAGAGATTCAGCGTGCATACGAGGCAGCCAAGGCACAGTTGGAAGGCGCTCAGGAGCCCTATATGGAGTTACCAGAACCAAGATTCTATATTCGCTAGGACTGGCCTTCGAATGATTGTCAAAAGTGAAACTGAAAGAACTCGGGATATATGACGGACTGGCAGCGGAAAATAGCGCCTCTGGTGCGTGCTGTGGAAAAGCGTTACGACGCGCTCAAATACCGCCTCTACTATACGCTAATAGGACCGCGGCCCATCAAGATCGAGCCCTACCGTGGCTATGGTACCGCGAAGCAACTCTACCTGAAGGGTCGCGTGCGCGAAAAACGGGGCGTCAAACCACCCAGCGATACCGACAGTTGGTGGAACAATCTGGCCAATATGTACAAGCGTCTGGCGAGTTACGAGGTGCCCCACGCACGCCTGCTGGCCCGATCTGAGGGAGTGGAGCAGGAGATCGTCGCCAACGAAGAGGGGATGTTCGAGGTGTGGATCGAGCCCCCGCGCCCTATCGCCTCGGACCGGATGTGGCAGCCGGTGGAATTGGAGCTCTTGGAGCCCCTCTGCGGATGGCAGGAGGAGACGGTACGTGCTACCGGACACGTCCTTGTTCCGTCGCCGAGAGCACCCTATGGGATCATCAGCGATATCGACGACACGATCATCCAGTCTGAGGTGGGCACTTTTTTGCAGATGGCATACACTATGCTGTTCAGCAACGCACGGACCCGTCTCCCCTTGCCAGGGGCCGCCGCCTTTTACCAAGCTCTCTACGCTGGCGCCGGAGGCGAGGCGCGTGCGCCCATCTTTTACGTATCGAACGGCCCGTGGAATCTGTACGATTTCCTGGTAGATTTCTTTGAACTGAACGACATTCCCGGCGGCCCCGTCCTTTTGCTGCGCAACTGGGGCATCTATCGGGACGAGCTCCTGCCCACGCGCCAGCGCGAGCACAAACTGGAACTCACCCGACAAATCCTGGACATGTACCCTGACCTACCCTTCCTCCTTATAGGCGACAGCGGGGAGGCGGATCCCGAGGTATACCATGAACTCGTCCATCACTACGGAGAACGCATCCTGGCCGTATACATTCGCAACGTCGATCATGATCCAGAACGCGGTGCCGCGATTCGCGCGCTGGCCGATGAGGTTCTGGAAGCCGGCAGCGAGTTGCTCCTGGCTGATGATAGCCTGAGCATGGCTCAACACGCCGCCGAACATGGATGGATCGCACGAGAGGCACTTCCAGAGATCGTGGCCGCACAGGCCAGGGACTTGGCCGAGTCGTCGGACCACGCGGCAAATGAAACGATAAAGCGAAGCGAATCACAAAAAGAGAAGGATATCCCCTCGGTACTAGAGGGAAATGACTCGAGATCCACTGTCATCGTAAAACCAGAAGAGAAATACTAAAGGAAAAGTTCCATGAAGATTACATTCCTGGGCACCAGGGGATATATCGACGCCAGGTCACCTCACCATAGGAGGCATAGCGCGACCAGGATCTCCTACTATGACAGTACAGTCATCATCGACTGCGGGGAGGATTGGCAGGACGAGGTACAAGTGGGACACTGAGGCCATCGTGGTCACCCATGCCCATCCCGATCACGCCTTTGGATTGAAGGAGGGCGCTCCATGTCCCGTCTTTGCCACCGAGGCCTCATGGGAAACTATCGAGGACTTTGCCATCAAGCAGCGAGAGAGAATGCCACATCGGCAGCCCATAGAAATTGCGGGGATGACCTTCGAATCCTTTCCCGTTTTACATTTCACACGGGCCCCGGCTGTGGGCTACCGCATAAGCGCGGGCAGAGTAGCGATCTTTTACGTGCCCGACGTTGCCTGGATCGAAGATCGAGACGTTGCCCTCACTGGGATTCGCGTCTACGTGGGCGATGGCGCCACGGTTACCCGTTCTATGATACGTAAACCAGGGGAGATGATAATCGGCCACGCGCCCATTCGAACGCAGCTCACCTGGTGTCAGAAACTCGATGTATCACGGGCTATCTTTACGCATCTGGGATCCGAGATTGTAGAAGGAGGGGATAAAGAACAGTTGGAGGATAAGATAGGCGGCCTCGCCAAGGAACGGGGCATCGACCAGGTAGAGATCGCCTATGACGGCATGGAGGCGGTGCTGCGATAACGTAATTCAAAATAGTTCCTTACATGCTCGAACAACGAGGAGGTAACGTGTTCAAAGACAGAAAAGATGCCGGGCAGCAACTCGCTAAAGCGTTGGAAGAATACAAGGACCAGAAGGTGCTCGTCCTGACGATCCCGCGAGGCGGCGTCGAGGTGGGATACGAGGTGGCCGACTATTTGAACGCCGATCTTTCCCTCCTCATCGCCCGCAAGCTTCCTTATCCGCATCAACCGGAGGCGGGATTTGGCGCCGTGGCAGAGAACGGAAGCAGGGTGATTCTGGAAGAGGCCAGCCGCTGGATCGCAGAGGAGATGATCGATAGAATCATCAAGAATCAGAGGGAGGAGATCGAAAGACGCAAGGAGATCCTTAGAGAGGGAGAGCCTCTTCCTCCCATAGAGGATCGAACGGTAATCCTGGTCGACGACGGTATCGCCATGGGCTCCACCATGCGCGCCTCTATCAAGCTCTGCAAACATCGGGAAGCGGGAAAGATCATCGTGGCAGTGCCCGTCGCGGGTGGAGACGTCGCAGAGGAAATCGGCCGACTCGTCGATGAGATAATCGTTCTCGAAAAACCGCCCCTCTTTAGGGCAGTAGCCCAGATCTATGAGAATTGGTACGATGTCCCGGACGAGGAGGTCATATCCTTCATGAAAAAATGGCAACGCGAGCACGAAAAGGAATCGCGCGAGTAAAGCGGAGAGCTTTTTCAAGGGGAACTTTTTATCGACATGATACGTCTATAAGCTAGAAAGGGCAGACGACGGTATGTAGACCATATCGACGAACGCTGGTACGACGTCCCGGATGCGGGGGTCGTATCTATCATCAAGAACAGCAACACGGAGGAAAGGAGACTTGACCATGAGAACGAAAATATTCAGCGCACTCATCATCATCGCCATGCTTCTGACTACAGGAGGATGCGCGGCAATGAGAACGAGCCCCACCGCAACACCAGTTCCCACGCGCGGGGAGGGACCGACCTCTACACCAATAGCACCTGAACCCACGCCTACAGAAGGAGTACCTGAACCGACACCAACGCAAACAGTACCCGAGCCCACTCCCACAGAGGAGGGTGAAGCCATGTTACAACTGACACGCTCCGATGTAGAACGTACGACCTCACCAGAGGTGGGGGAAAACGAAATGGCGCAAAGGGTGGACGGCAACAGCGCCTTTGCCTTGGACTTTTACCGCGCTGTCCGCGATACAGAGGGTAACCTCTTTTACTCGCCGTATAGCATCTCCTCAGCCCTGGCCATGGCCTACGCTGGCGCTCGGGGAGAGACCGAGAGGCAAATGGCAGAGACCTTGCACTATGATCTATCGCAGGAACAGCTTCATCCAGCTTTCAATGCCCTATATTTGGCCCTAACCGAAGGCGAAGAAGAGGAAACGGAAAAAGAAGACGAGGGCGACGCCTTCACATTGCAAATCGCCAACGCTGTCTGGGGACAGGAAGGATACCCCTTCCTCCAGGAATACCTCGACGTTCTGGCCAGGAACTATGGCGCGGGGATTCACATCCTCGATTTCGTACAAGCACCAGAGCAGGCACGACAGAGGATAAATACCTGGGTCAGCGATCAGACCAACGGCAAGATCGAAGACCTGATCCCCCAGGGCGTCATCGACGAGTTGACGCGCCTCATCCTGACCAACGCCATCTATTTCCGCGCCTCATGGGAGCAACCCTTTGACGAGGAACAGACGCAGGATGGTCCCTTCCATCTACCCGATGATGAGGAGATCTCCGTGCCCATGATGCGCCAGACGGCGCGCTTTGGCTACACCGAAGGCAAAGGGTATCAGGCCGTCGAGCTACCTTACGTGGGTGACCGCGCATCCATGGTGATCTTGGCTCCCGAGGCCGGGGAAATTGGTGCCTTTGAGGAATCGCTTCAGGCTCAGGACATCGAGGATATCCTGGCAAGTATGGAAAAGAAAGACGTGGCCTTGACAATGCCCAGGTTCTCCTTCGACGCGCGTTTCCAGCTGGCGCAGCAACTGGCAGAGATGGGCATGCCCGCGGCGTTTTTGCCAGAAGAGGCCGATTTCTCGGGCATCGACGACAGCCGTGAACTCTTTATCCAAGAGATTCTGCATCAGGCCTCTGTATCAGTGGATGAAACGGGCACCGAGGCAGCGGCGGCCACGGCCGTGGTGGTGGGAATCACCTCAGCACCCGTCGAACCGGTCGAGCTTACCCTCGATCACCCCTTTATCTTTCTCATCCGTGATATGGAGACGGGTACCATCCTCTTTATGGGGCGCGTCGTCGATCCCACGTCATAGAAAGGAGATATATGCCACAATTTGCAGATCGAACGTCCGCAGGTCAACAGTTAGGAGAAGAACTGTCCAAGTATACGGAACGGAAGGATGTCGTCGTCCTGGGGCTGCCCCGGGGAGGTGTCCCCGTCGCCTTTGAGGTCGCCAAACTCCTAAAGGTTTCTCTGGACGTGTTTGTCGTACGCAAGCTCGGGGTGCCGGGCAACCCCGAGCTTGCCATGGGCGCCATCGCCTCCGGCGGGGTGCGCGTCATGAACGAGGATGTGGTCCGCAGACTCGGCATCTCGGAAGAGGATATCGAGCGAGTCGCTATACGAGAGCGTGAGGAACTGGAGCGCCGCGAAGAGGCCTACCGAGGCGCCCGACCCGGGATAGACGTGGAGGACAAAACGGTGCTCCTTGTGGACGACGGGCTCGCCACCGGCGCCACGATGCGCGCCGCGGTGAGT
>CAZMOW010000031.1:0-25561 GCA_964567975.1 uncultured Anaerolineales bacterium
CAGTTTCTTCTTTCCAATACGTCCGGTCAGTCTAACAGACTTTGCGTGCACCCTCTGCCAATATCGACTTGAGTCCCGACATGCTTTATATTACAATCGGCGCATAAAGTAAGATAGAAGGAGATGTGAGAATCATGCCAGGTATTCTAAAAGCACTCAAGGAGTTGTTCCAGAGTGGCTCAGGCGCGACGGGTCCCCACGACCCTAATGCCATCCACCTCTATTTTAGATGTGACAAGTGCGGGGCCGCGGTCCCTGTGCGCGTGGACAAACGACATGATCTCAATCGCGAGGAAGGTCCCGGAACCTTTTTGTTGAGAAAAGAGGTCATGGACGACAAGTGCTTCCAACTCATGCAGGCCACAATATGGCTCGACAGCAGCTACAAGGTGGTCTCCGCCGACGTTACCGACGGACAACTGATTTCCGAAGAGGAATATAACGTGATAACGCAGCAAGAATAGACTTTCCTCCTGCCCTCGTCAGCACCGGTATTTTATCCTCCCGCCTCATGGGTCAATATGATCGCCTGCGCGATCTCTCTCATGGGCTTACGCGTGTTCATGGACATTTTTTGGATTCGTCGAAAGGCCTCGGCCTCCGAAAGCTCCTGGCGGTCCATAAGAATCCCCTTGGCCCTGTCCACCAACTTGCGCGTCTCTAGCTGATCCTGCAGATCATCGACCTCTTTTTCAAGTTCGCGAAACTCTGCAAATCGGGTCAGCGCCACTTCTATGGCCGGTGAAAGGTCATCTTCCTTGATAGGCTTGACAAGATACCCCACAACGCCCGCCTCCTTGGCGCGCTCTACGAGATCCCGCTGACTAAAGGCCGTCAGCAACACCACGGGGGCTATCCGTTCCTCCGTAAGTATCCGCGCCGCCTCTATTCCATCCATATCGGGCATCTTGATATCCATGAGCACGACATCAGGACGCAACTCCCGTGCCAGATTCACTGCACTACGCCCATCTCCCGCCTCACCTACGACCAGATATCCCAGATTGTTGAGCATTTCTCGCAGATCCATACAGATGACCGACTCGTCATCCGCGATGATGACACGTACGCGTTCCAACTCCTCACCCCCTCGAAATTAGCCAGATTTACCAAACTCTATGGTGGCTCTCGTGCCACCTCTACTACTCAACTTGAATTGACCACCAAGGTCCCTCTCAACCATGCGCTGTACCATATGTAGCCCCAGGTGAGCATCCGTTTGCAGATCGAACTCTGACCCTAATCCTCGCCCACTATCCGATACTACCAGCGTCACCTTTTCACCATGATCGACAAACTCCACATCCACACTGCCCACATCCCTATCCACCATGCCATGCTCTATGGCATTCTGCACCAACTCGTTGATAACCAACGCACATCGCGTAGCACGTTCGGCAGAAAGCCAGATATCGGGTCCCCTCACTGTCAAGGTGATGGCCTTATCTGGGCCGATCAAGCTTTCCTTGGTCTGATTGACGATACGACGGGCAATATCTTGGAGGTTTATCGTACCTTGTGCATTGCTTGAGAGAAAGTCATGGACCACCGCAACACTCAGGATGCGATTTGCGCTTTCCTCCAGTGCCCCCCTGGTCTCTTCGCTAACAGCGCGACGGGCCTGCAATCGCATAATGGAAGCGATCACTTGTAGATTATTCTTCACCCGATGATGAACTTCGCGAACCATGGCCGTTTTGCTTTCGATCTCACGCTGAGTTTCAAGCGCCTCTGTCGCATCATGGCAAAGTATCAGCACACCCCTGGACTGAATCTCTCTCTCTTCCTCACCTCCCAATCTAAACAAGCGCTCGAATATAGAGGGGCGACGGCGAATGCGAATGGGCAAGGCTTTCCGCACCCAGGTAAACTCGCCCTCTTTTGTCTCTCGCTCGATACATCTGCCCTTTTCTACCGCTTCCCGGACCAATTGCTCGTCAACCGTCGCCACCTCACTGATCGGGCGATTCAGCAGACTATCACGATAGCCCAGGTGACGGTACAGCTCTGCAGCGATCCCACTCATATAGCGTATAAAACCCTTGGTGTCAATATACACTATACCATCATGTTCACCAAAGGAGGTTAGTGAATCTGCGCCGCGAAAATCACCATGCAGAACCATGGTAATAAAATCGCGCAGGGCTTTTTGAAAAGCCTTGTGCCGTCTGCGATGGCGCTCGTGAGCCAACCAATAGGCATCCTTGACCATGACGGCGATGATGGCATCATCCATCCCATAGACGGGGAAGACCTGCCGCGCCACAGTCGCACCCTTGATCTCCACCGTATGCACCTTTCGGGGCCTTACTTTTCCCTGTAAAGCCTGCAGGACTTGAGGATACTCCTCCTCTCCTACACGTATGCCAAGTTGAGAATCCTCATAGAGGGGAGACGAGGAATGAGGACGCCACTGCCCTATCACGACCGCCTCCTCATCCCCAACGGGGCAAAGCAGGAGCAGATCAGCTCGACACAGATCGGACAGGATAGGCATATCCCGCCCTATCTTGCCCAGCAGCGCCCTATCATCCTTTCGAAGATCAACCCTAGAAAAAACGTCATTTGCAAACACAACCTTATTATAACACATGCGAATACACCAGAAAAAAGGACGGTAAAGATGATCCCTTATCGCTCCAAGATTGCCGCTATACACCAGCTTTGATATAATGAGGCAGCCAGCCGACAAGTGGCTGATGACAGAGCAACGGTTAAATCAACCGGCCTTGGAGGAGATAATGCCCTATAGTTACGAGTACGAAGAGAGACTGCGTGTCGGCTTTATAGGAGCAGGAGATTATTCCTATCGCACTATACTGCCCTCATTTCGCCACGCTCCCATAGATCTCGTGGCCCTGGTGGATGCGGATAAGGACAGGGGTCTGAACGTTGCGCGACAGTTTGGAGCGCGGCATTTTTACCCTAATCACAAAGCTATGCTGGCCAAGGAGGAAATGGACGCCGTCTTTATTGTAGTTGGATTGGATGCCGAAGGACACTCTCGTTATCCAGAGCTGGCCGATGAGGCGCTACGCGCGGGGTTCCATACCTGGATAGGCACGCCTCCCTGTACAAGCTCCGACGACATCTCCACGTTCACCAATGCCTGTCTTCCCCATCACAAATACCTCATGGCCAACTTTAAAAAGATGTTCATGCCTGCCTACACCAAAGCTGCAAGCATCATCGAGGACGCCGACTTTGGCGGAGTATCGACATTTTCTATGCGCTATCCCCTCTCACTTCCCCCCGTAGAGGAGCGAGAGGACGATCTGGCTATGGCGCCCTTTTTGGAATTTGTGCATCCCTATTCCCTGCTCCTGCACCTGTTCGGCGAATGTGAAGGCCTGACGTACATGAGAAGTGGTCTGACCGGCGGCGTGGTGATGAACATACGTTATCCTTCCGGCGTGGTGGGCACCTTACACCTGACGGGCGGGCAATCCCTCACAAGTCCCCTGGAGCGCCTGGAGATCGTGGGAGACGATGCCAACCTAATTGTGGAAAATGGAATTCGACTGTTTTATTACAGGGCTGGGGGGCAGCGGGGCGATGGCGAGCAAGAACCGGCACGTCAGGTATCCTTTATCGGCCCAGATGATACCGCCCCCATCGTCTGGGAACCCGAATTCTCCCTGGGACGCCTTTACAACAAACAGCTCTTCCTGCAGGGCTATGTGGGAAGCGTCACTCACTTTGCAGAACGTATTCTAGAGGACGATCCCCCCGTACAGGGAAACCTGGTGGACATACTTCATATCATGAACGTCTATGATAACATCCGCCACGGGCAGGAGAACGAATGGATTACGCCACACTAACCCAATTCGGCGAAAGGAGAGAATAGTGCCAGACATAGCTATTGGTATCTGCACTAGCCCCGACAAGGTACAGCAGTTGCCTTCAGGATATGCCTATTGGGAACCGGCTGTATCCTCGACGCTGATCCCCTTGGAGGATGAAGAAATTTATGCGGCCCAAAGGGAGAAACTAAGCTCGCTCCCCCTCCCCATTCGTGCCTTCAATGCCTTTGTGCCTGGAGAGGTACCCCTCGTCGGTGACGAGGTACAGTGGGACCAGGTGGAACTTTATGCAAAAAGCGCCATCGGGCGAGCAGCCGACCTGGGAGGGGAGATCATCGTATTCGGCAGCGGCAGCGCCCGGGCTGTCCCAGAAGGCTATCCCCGAGAGCGCGCCTGGAAGCAGCTGATCCAGTTCCTGCGTCTCTGTGCAGCCGAGGCAGCGGCGTGCGATCTCATAGTAGCCATCGAACCCCTCAACCGCTCGGAGACAAATATCCTCAACTCCTACCCCGAGGCTGTCCGGCTAGCCCAGGATGTGGATCGGGAGCACGTACAGGTGCTGGCGGATATCTACCACTTTATGATGGAGGATGAACCTCTGGAACATATCCGAGAAGCGCCAGAATGGCTCGCTCATGTCCACTTGGCCGATTCGGGGCGACGCCATCCGGGCAGCGGGAACTACCCTTTACAAGAGTTCTTTGACCTTCTCCGGGAAGTGGATTATGGGGGACAAGCCTCCATCGAATGCAGATGGGGGGGAAACTTTTCCCGAGAAGCTGCACAGGCCTTGCATTTTCTGCAGGCTCTCTAACAGCAGGCGATCCCCTATCTACGGCACAGAAAAATAGAAGCGAGGGGATCGCCCCCCATGGGATCTCTGATATGCATCAGCCCCCTTCGATGCCTCAGACAGCCCCCGTGTGTGTGACCTCGTACTTGCCCTGAACTCCCTTCACAGGTGCCCCCTTGAGGGCGTAAAGGGAGCCAAACATTCCCGCCAACCGCTGCGCTTCCTCGGGATGCTCGTCGATCAAATTGACAGTCTCTTGAGGATCTTTTTGAAGATTGTACAACTCGTCCGGCTGACCCTCGGGACGGCGGATGTAGCTCCAGACCTTATCCCGAATGCAGCGGTCCGGCGCCTCAAAGTAACCGCTGATGATCGCTTCCCGTATCTCATCTACCTCCCCTCGGATAAGGGGCATGAGGCTCTCTCCTGGCAAAGCGTCCAGGTTGTTTCCCATGCCAATGGCATCGAGCAGCGTGGGAAGCACGTCGTGGAAGGCGGAGAGCGCATCGAGGCGCTGTCCACCATAGCGTCCCCCGGGGAACTTGATCATAAAGGGAACCTTGAGCAGTTCGCTGTACATGCGGTCCCCACCCTTGAGGAATTTGCCATGATCGGCAAGCGGGTGCCCATGATCGGCCACAAGGATAATCAGTGAATCGTCATACAGTCCCAACGTCTTTAGTCTCTCCAGGAACTGTCCCACATAGTGATCGACATAGGCACACTCGCCCGCATACAGACCGCGAATATAGGCGATCTCCTCTTGATCAAAATGCGCCGAGGCCGGACCCCCAGGAGGAAGCACACATCTCTTCCCTGAATAATCCTCGTCCGTGTATTTGTCGAACTCGGCCGGTGGTGTCCAGGGTTCATGGGGATCAAAGGAGTCCACCCACAGGAAAAAGGGCCGTTGGGACATGTTGGCCTCGGCCCATTCGCCAGCCCGTCTCATAAGCCGCGCGCAATAGTGATCCTCGGCCGTTTCAAATTCCTCCACGTTCTTGAGCGCGGTCTCCACGATCCGCCGCCATTCGGAAGTATAAGTATCCTTACAGTAATCGTCGAGATTCAGGTGGGTGAGAGGCGCAGACCGATAAGCATCATATTCCTGTCCCCTTATCCAGTCCCAAACCCGAAAACCGCGATGAAAGTTCATCCCCGGCTTAAAGTAGTGATAGCAGTCGGTGAAACAGGCACTAAGGTATCCCTCATCAGACAGCAACTCGGCCAAGGAGCGATCCTCAGGCGTCAGGGGCTGCCAGGGCCGGTGCACCAGCGTGCGTTCCCCCGTCAGCCAACACGTTCTCACCGGAATAGTAGGCAGGCCTTCGGGATAGCAATTGTCAAAGACCGCACTTTCGCGAGCCAGTGCGTCCAAACACGGCGTCTCGCAGGGTGAATCGGGATTGTAAAAGCCCACGTGATCCTGCCGAAAAGAGTCCAAACTTATGAATACGACATCCGTCATCCCTCTATCACTCATGGTACGTCATCTCCTTTCTCCATCGTCTTCGATGACCATTATACGTGACCAAGCAGAAGCGCTCAAGCCAACAACCTCAATGGCGACGGCGTCCCTCACCGGTTATGACAAGGACAATTATCGCCCCAAGAACCGCCACGATGAAGCTACGCATGTTAAACCCAAACTGTAACCCCTGCCCTGTCACAATCTGCATCAAAAAGCCACCAACAAGCGCCCCCACGATGCCCACCACAATATCCAACAGACATCCCTGGCGCCTATCCGTACCGGCGATGATACTTGCCAGCCACCCCGCCAAAGCCCCAAAGATAATCCAGGCAAGCAGGCCCATAGAATCCCCCCCAAAGAGCCCACAGCTCTTCAATCTTGTCGTTTACTCGTCTTGCCATGTCCCCTCACGATCTGCGTCTTCCCCACCTCCCCGATCCTGCAAGAGATCCTTTAAAAAGTCGTCGATCTCTCCTTCCACCGTCTGTCCCAAGGTTCTCCAATCGCTATCCGAGTCTGCCCCAACGATCTGGGCCATGCTCCCCCTAACCGAGCGCTCCACGTGTGTCCCTATCTCTTCCCAACTGGCCTCCGCTTTCATATTCAGCGCCCGGGCAATCTGCTTACGCGCGGCATCATCGCTCTGACGCCCGATCTCTTCCCAGCCCGCCTCCTCGCCGGCTCCCACGGTGCGTGCAGCATCGCGGCGAATCTGCTCCCTGATCTGTTCAAAGATGCTCCCCCATCCTTGCACTTTCCTTTCGCGCTCTTTCCCCTGCCGATCAGTCATCCTCTACCCCCCATCAACAAAGTCTTCTACCACATTATACTACATATGTCTCAAGTAAACATGTCAAATGACAAGCTTTCAAGCTGCTGGACGCGCCCACCCAACTGTGTTATGATGAGTGATGCGAAGAGGCACCGACGCCGCGCCTTAAGTCGAGTCTTTGACCATTTCATCCCCGACTCGTTAGAGGATCTTCTGATATTCGTACGCCGATCTGCTCCATACAATCATCGTAGAGAAGGAGGTTCAGATGAATAACGCAAAAAACATACACAAAGAAACACAGGTAAAGATCGTCTACTGCGTCGAATGCGATTTAGAGCCAGAGGCCAGACGTTTGGCAACGGCGATTACAGATCGCTTCGGCCTCAAAGTAGCGCTGGAAGAAGGACACGACGGCATCTTTGAGGTAAGAATCGGCGACCACATTCTATATGACAACCTGGCTCAGGGCGGACAACTACCCACCGATGAGGAGATTCTCCAACAGATTCAACGACACAGAGAGCCATCTCCCAGAACACAAAGTGGGAGCATGAGGGTCATGAATCCCATGGGCTACCCGCCTGCAGTGACCCAGATCGAGTTGGCCGCGCGGCTCGACACATTGGAAGGCAAGACGATATACCTGGTGGATTGCCGCTTCGACGATGGCGATCTGTTGATGGGCCAGATGCAGACCTGGTTCGAGGAACATATGCCCTCTGTGAAAACGGTGCTGCGCAGCAAATCCGGTGTCTATACAGAGGATGACCCAGAACTTTTTGAGGAGATCGCACAAGAAGGCGATGCCCTGGTCCTGGGGGTGGGTCATTGAAGCACCTGTGCTCCGGCGGTCGCCGAGCATTGCATAAATATCGAAGCCGAATATGGTGTGCCGACGGCATCGGTACATACAGACGCCTTTGAGCAAGCGGTCAAGGCAGTGGCCCGCACACATGGCATGCCCCAGCAGCGTCTGGTCTTTGTTCCCATGCCCGTCATGGGCAAATCACCGGCGGAACTAAATGATTATGTCAAAGGAAGCGATCCCGTCACAGGGCGCCCCGTCATGAGGGAGGTTATCGACGCCCTCACGCGCCCCCTGAGCGAGGAGGAGAGAAAAGGCTTCCGTTTTGATCGCTCCACCCCCCGCTTTGTGGAACCTGACACCGAGGAGAATCTGCGACGCTTGTTCGCCGAAAAGGGTTGGACGGACTACTTGCCCATCGTGCTCCCCACCCAGGAACGCGTCGCCGCCATGCTTTCTGGCACAAGTCACGACCCCCAGGAAATAGTGGGACAGATGCGGCCTACCTCGACGCGCGAGGCGTGGGAATATACCGTCGAAAAGGTGGCCGTGAACGCCGTGATGGCTGGCGCGAGACCAGAGTATTTCCCCGTCATACTGGCTCTGGCAGCCACCCAGGTCTCAGCACGGCCCAGCACTACGAGTTCAGCAGCCTGCATGGTGGTCGTGAATGGGCCCATACGCCACGAGATTGACATGAATTGGGGTATTGGCGCCTTGGGACCCTACAATCATGCCAATGCCACCATAGGACGCGCCTATGGTCTGCTCTCCCAGAACCTGCAGGGCGGCTCGGAACCCGGCCTCACCTACCTGGGATCGCAAGGCAACAACTATGCTTACAATAGCGTCACCTTTGCCGAGAACGAGGAGCGCAGTCCGTGGACGCCTTTCCACGTGGAGCAGGGTTTTGAGATCGAGGAGAGCGCCGTCAGCGTTTTCAGCGGCGTGCGTTCCACCGCCTACAATTTGGGCGTGAGGGAGAAACACTGGCGCGAACATGTGCGTAACATGTTGCGCGGCATGAATCCCTATCTGCCTCCCACTCTCGTTCTCGATCCCATCACCGCACGCCAGTTCATAGATCGGGGAGCGTTCGATACCAAAGAGAAGCTGATCCAATGGATCTATGACAATGCCAGGATACCCGCAGGCGTCTACTGGGATCACCAACTGGTCAATAATTATGTCTATCCTCGCGCTCTGAACGGCGAGGAACCTTATGCCACCATGCTTGAGGCCGACGAGGACGAGTTGATCTCGGTCTTTCCCAGGGACACAATCCACATCGTCGTCGTAGGCGGGGAGACTAACGGATACTGGCGTATCATGGGCTGCAACTATGCCGAGAGCATGTCCGTCGATGCCTGGAGGTGACGGCAAGAAAGCTGTGGACCGTTGCACGGGGCCTGAACGAGGTATACCTGGACGTTTGGGAAGCAAATCAAGGCGCACTCGGTTTCTACAATAAGATGGGCTACAAGACCGTGGGGAGGTGTCCCAAATACAGCATAGAATGCGAATCACAATAACAGATACCGGCCCCTCGCGCGAGATGGGCGTCAGTCAAGTCGCCGGCACACTCGTTGAAGGACAGTTAATTGCCCCATGACCGGTCGGAGAGTAGCACAACTTTTGGTTCGAGAATGGGTTACAATGATTGGTAGGAGAGGGCTTCAGTCTTTTCCTGTGTAATATGCTACCGCCAAAGCCAACGGTCAGCGTCCGGAAATCAAAGTAGAGAGGACAATCGATGGGTAAGGAACCACATGTTTTCAAGTTCCTGAGAGATAAGGTCATCATACACTCCAGGGGGAGAATGTGCGAGACCGCCGACGAACTCTTGACAAGCGCGCCCTTTCGAGAATTCTTGGAAACTGTCCTGCGGCGCCTGTCCAAAAGGAACTCGCGATTCATGGGAATATTCGGCCCCCAGACTGATCCTCCCCCAGAAGGGGTGAACGAAGAGACCATCACGCTATTGATCCAAACGCTTCAACATCTGGCCAAACTGGATCGAGCCGTGGTTCCCAACATCCTGCCCGAGACGGAGGTCTTTTTCCGAGATCCGGACCTGTTAAACGACTTTGTAGAATATCTCTACAACGCTTGGCGAGACTATGATCGCTTCATCATCATCTCCGGTTTCCAGGGGGACCAACTGTACGAAAGGCCCTATCGAACGTTTAACGAAACCGTGGAGCAACTCATGCACCTGGTGCGAGGGACATATCGGGATATTCAGGAGAATACCACCCGACAACATCCTCAGGTCTACCGCCAGGCACGAGCGGGGGCAGATATCGCCACCATCGTCTCACAGAGTACCCCTGCCACCTCTTGGACAGAGGTAACCCCATATAACAAACTAAAACAAATACCCGTCGTTCGACAGGTGCTACTATACCCCCCACTGGTGCTCGATCCACCGATGAACCGGCGTACGGGGCGGTTCAGACGCGTCGAGGAAAATCCCCTCCTCCTCGTCGACCCCGCAAGTGACGAGTGGATCTGTTATCCGGCCAAGGTGGGCAAGTTGCTGATCCTGGTCTATATACATGAAAAGTTTCTCGAATTGGGACTTTCTCTCTGCAACCTGTTCAAGCTCGCCGATGACAAGGATCTGGAAAGACGTCCAGATGCTATCTATATGTTCGGCGTGCCTGGCGATGCGCTGGACCGCTTTGGAAAACTCCCCACGGTCTTTTACGATGACCCCAGTAACAAGATATTAGTGGGGGCCATCCCCAACGCCGACCGATTCGGCTACTTTGGCTATCTGAAAAAGATGATGTTGACGTTGCACAATATCAAGATGATGAAGAGGGGCCGTTTGCCATTCCATGGAGCCCTGGTCAAGATCAGTCTGAATGATCGAAACCACACTATCCTCCTCATCGGCGACAGCGGCGCCGGCAAGTCGGAAACGCTGGAGGCGTTCCGTATATTGAGCGAGAATGAGCTCCAGGATATGATCATCATCGCCGATGATATGGGCGCCATCGATGTAACCGACGGGGATGTTTTGGGCTATGGCACAGAGATCGGTGCCTTTATCCGCCTGGATGATCTGCAACCTGGCTATGAATTCGGCCAGATGGGACGGGCCATATTCATGAGCCCTTCCAGGACCAATGCCCGCCTGCTTTTGCCCGTGACCACCTATCCCGATGTCGTGCAAGGAAATAAAATAGACCTGATTCTCTATGCCAACAACTATGAGGAGGTAGATGAGGAGCATCCTATCACCGAACAGTTTGGAAATCCCACAGAAGCCCTCGAGGTGTTCGAACAAGGCAAAGTGATGAGCAAGGGCACCACCACAGCAGAGGGCATCGTACAGTCCTATTTTGCCAACATCTTTGGCCCCCCACAGTACAGGCAGTTGCACGATCGGATCGCCCGGCGCTATTTTGACCACTTTTTCACACACAGCATATTCGTAGGACAGATCAGGACGCGTCTGGGAATTCCGGGCTGGGAGACCAAAGGTCCTAAAGAGGCAGCAAAGGAGCTGATCAGATTGATGATAGACGGGTACCGTTCCTGATCGCAAAACCTTTTGAACACGCATACAGTGGAGATAAGGATTATGAAAACCTATACCGAACCCTCACGCGAGCTGCCTATCACCCGCGATGTCGATGTCCTCGTCATCGGCGGCGGGCCTGCAGGATTGGCGGCCGCCATCGCCAGCGCCCGTCATGGCGCCGAGACCGTGCTCGTCGAGCGCTTTGGCTATCTGGGCGGCACGGCCACAGCCTCCCTCATGGCCTGTATCAATGGATTCCGCAATCAGGTGGAGCCCGACGACACCCAGACGGTACGGGGCATCGCTGAGGAGATTGTGCTCCAGCTCAAAGAACTGGATGGTCTGGGGCAGAGTCCGTACCCCCAAAAGTCCTACTCTACCGAACCGGGACAGCTGGAATACAGCTACGCCATCGACACAGAAAAGTTCAAACACGCCACGCTGAAATTGTGCGTCGACGCTGGCGTGGATATCATGTTCCATACCTGGTTCTGTGACAGCATCGTAGAGGATGACACCCTGCGAGGCGTCATCGTGGAGAACAAATCGGGACGCCAGGTCATGCTGGCACATACTGTAGTGGACGCCTCCGGTGACGGCGACGTGGCCGCGCGAGCCGGGGCCTCCTTTTGGCAGACGGCCCACGACGAGGCGCCCCGCCTCAACGATTCCCTGATGTATCGTGTTCAGTTCGGAGAGGAGCGCCCCGATCCTCCCTATGCCTGTGACTTTGGCGATCACGCCGTCGTCTGGGGACCGGACGTTGGCCCCCTCAACGGCGTGGACGCCGATGCTCTGTCTCAGGGCGAGATCGAGGCCCGTCTGCGTGTCTACGAGGACTTTTCCGCCAAGCAAGAGGAAGAACCCACCCTTGAAGACGCCCAGGTTGTGGCCACGCCGCCCCTACTGGGCATCCGCCAGACACGCTTTATCGAGGGTGAGTACAAGCTGACCGCGGAGGACGCCATTGAGGGCCGTCGCTTCGACGATGTGGTGGCCATCAGTTCCTGCCCCATCATCTCCTACTATGGCTACCGTCGCTATCTCGAACACGAGGGGTATGATATTCCATATCGTTGCCTGGTGCCCAAGAAGGTCGAACATCTCCTCGTCGCCGGCCGCTGCATCTCCAGCGAGCAGCAGCCCTACGAATCGCACCGCGCCATGGTGCCCATCATGGCCATTGGACAGGCGGCGGGTCTCGCGGCGGCCCTCACCGCGTCGGAGGATGTCTCTCCACGAGTCCTTGATGTGGAACGGCTACAGGATGAACTCATCGCCCAAGGTGCGGAACTGCGGAGGTGAATTGCCCCTCACCTACCTCGATGGTATAATCGATATTATCCAGTTTACTCTAATCGAGCATATATCTTTGAAAAATAAGCTATTCAACCTGATAAAACTGATAATAAGTATAGGGTTACTCCTTCTTCTTTTCACGCTATTTGACTTTCGTGATTCCTGGAACGCCTTGCGGAGGATAGACTATCGCTATTTTGGATTGGCTTTTCTCCTGTTTCAAGGTAGTTTGGTTATCAGATCCTTCCGCTGGCGTTTCCTCCTTGACGCGGTTCAGGTACCCGTCCCCATCCACCGCCTTTTATACCTGTACTATGTGGGAACGTTCTTTAACACCTTCCTGCCCTCGGGCTTTGGTGGGGACGCCGTCAAAATGTACGAACTCGCCCGCCACAGTCACAAAGGTTCTGAGGCTGTGGGCACCGTCCTCGTCGATCGCCTGACCGGGCTGGTGGTGCTTTCCGCCATGGGACTGGCTTCCCTTCCCTTGGCCCAAAGATCCCTTCCCCGGGAACAGATCATCGTTTTGGCTCTGGCCTCGGCTTTGGGACTTGTCGGTCCTTGGCTCCTGCTTCAGCAAAATCTGGCGGATCGCATTCTGAGACTCATGCCCCAGGGCCTACGCTGCAGAGCACAATCGCTATACGACGCCGTACATACATCTGGTACCCAGGCACTGTGGAAGGCCCTTCTTATCTCGGTTCTTTTCAACGTCATACTCTTTATTCTCAATTTTCTCATCGCCCTGGGGTTGGGCATGAGAGTTCCTTTCCTTTATTTCGTGGCTTTCATGCCCCTTTTATCCCTCTCCTTGCTCCTACCTTCCGTCGGTGCTCTGGGAACGAGGGAGAGCGCATACGTGTTGCTCTTTGGAAATGCAGGAGTCGACGAGCCCATGGCCATCGCCATGTCCTTATCCTTCTATTTTATCAACGTCTGTACCGGCATCATCGGGGCACTGCTCTATGCTCTTAACTCTATAACGGAGCTGAGAGCGGATGACAAAAGCATATAAAGGAGGCGGATATGGATCTATCTATCATAGTGCCCATATACAACGAGGAAGACAACATCCAGCGTTTCTATGATGAGCTCACCGCCGTTCTGGACCCCTTGGGGCTGGAGTATGAGATCATCTGTGCGGACGACGGAAGCCAGGATCGCTCCTTTACCCTGTTAAAGCAACTGGCCCAAGAGGACCCCCGCGTCAAAGTCATTCGCTTTCGCAGGAATTTTGGGCAATCGGCGGGGTTCAGTGCCGGATTTGATTACGCCCGGGGCGACATTGTCATCACCATCGACGCCGATCTGCAGAATGATCCGTCCAGCATTCCCGATCTCCTGGAAAAGATGTCGGAGGGATATGACATGGTCAGCGGCTGGCGGAAGGACAGAAAGGACGATTTTCTCACCCGGAAACTTCCGTCCAAAATAGCCAACTGGCTGATCTCGCGAACGACCGGCGTGAACGTCCACGACAGGGGATGTTCCCTGCGCGCCCATCGCAAGGAGATCGTCAAAGAGATCAACCTCTATGGAGAACTGCATCGCTTCATTCCCGATATGGCCGCCTGGGTCGGCGCTTCCATGGCCGAGGTACCGGTTGCCCATCGCCCCCGCATGTATGGCCAATCCAAATACGGAATTGGCAGGACCTTTCGCGTAATCCTCGACCTGATCACGGTACGCTTTCTGCAGGGCTATTCCACACGTCCCATCCACATCTTTGGCAAGTGGGGGTTAGGATTCGGCACACTCGGGGTCCTGCTTGCCGTCTGGCTGAGCTTCCAAAAACTCGTCTTGGGACAATCGATAGGAAACCGTCCCGCCCTCATCCTTTCCGTCCTCCTCATACTCGTGGGCATACAATTGGTATCCATCGGCCTCTTGGGAGAGATGACGGTGCGTATCTACTATGAGGGCCAGGACATGCCCATCTATCGCGTGCGTGAGACGATAGGCTATGAGCAAGGGAGAGGACAAAGCGAGCGGGATCAGAGGACATGAACGCTCTTCCCCGAGTTCCCCGGAGACTGGCCCTGCCACTCCTCTCCCTGGTACTCATCAATCTGGTCATCTTTTACTCCGACCTCATCCTTGCACAGATGCTGGCCATCCTTCTCTTGACCCTCTACTGGCGCGCACTTGGCAAGATGACCGAGTCATATACAGTATTCACACATCTTGAGAACTCGGGAGTTATATGGGCGCAGAAGGACCATCCGCCATTTTGTGGAAACAACCCCACGGACAAATGGGAACCCGGTCGCGTATACGTGGATCCCTATGTCATCATGACCGATTCGGACATCCCGCCGGGCCCACATCCTCTCCTCGTCGGCATGTACCATTTCGACACCGGGGAACGGCTCCCCATATCACATGCAGAGGGTACGCAACTGGGAGACGCCATGAAATTGACTACGATTACGGTAGTGGAAGAATGAATATGACAACCTGGAAGAACGCCAAGGGGAAACGGGAATAGAAACAATGCCCTCTCAAGCTCGTTATTGGATCGGGATAGGATTACCCCTACTCGTCCTGTGCCTCGCTCTATCGCTCATTCTGATACCAGCTAACCTGGCGCTGCAGACAGCGGGAGCCTTCGCCCTCACATGCCTGCTGCCCGGATTTCTACTCGGAGGTATTCTCTTCGGAAAGGACGAGACGCTGAACGCAGTGGAGAGAATGGCCATCTATGTGGGCCTGGGCTATGTCGCCATGGTGCTGGGCACGCTCTTTCTCCACTATATTCCGGGCCCCCTTTCCCAAAGGCTCATCGTCGGATTCTATGGCCTTTTGGTCACCGTGCTTTTGGTGTTTAAGAATAATACACAATCTGATGCTACATGGCAGCTTTCTCTGTCAAACACAACCACAGCTTGCTTGATAGGCCTTGTACTGTTGGCCGGTTTCTTCCGCTTCACAAGCTTGGGGTACTCGGAATTTCAGGGCGATGAAGGAAGGGCGCTTCTCAGGGCTGCAGAGATTCTCCAGGGGCATGACGAGGTCCTTTTCCTGCACAAAAAGGGGCCCGTCGAGATACTTGTCCCAGCGGCTCTTTACGCTTCCATGGAGCGCATCAACGAGGCCTCAGCCCGTTTCCCCTTCGCCGTGGCCAATCTCGCCGCCCTCCTCACCCTTTTTTCTCTGGGACGCCGGCTGTTCGACGCGCGAACCGCCCTGCTGGCCATGGCCATCATGACCATCGATGGCTTTTGCATCGGCTTCTCGCGAATCGTACAGTATCAGAGCCTCGTACTCCTCATGACCCTTTTGGCTCTTTTCTGCACCTATAGATGGTATCAGACAGGGGGGCAACGATCACTCTATCTGCTGATTGCCGCGATCTTTACCGGGATCGCTCTGCTCGCCCATTACGAGGGCTTTTTCATCCTGCCCGGAGCCCTTTATATAGTTTGGTACGTGGTCAGGAAGAGAGGCTGGCCCCTTGGGCAAGTTGTACGACGCTTCAGCCTACCCATCTTGGTCGGTTGCGGCATCGTGGGCATCTTTTACATTCCCTTTGTTTTACATCCCAACTTCTCAGAGACGCTTGAATATCTGATCGACAGGCGGGTGGGAGTGGGCGACAGGATGCCCTACAACAATATCACCGATTTCTTTTTTCGAGCCAGTTATTACAACGCATCCTATTATCCCCTGTTGATGGGAGGACTCCTCCTTACCACCACGCTGTTCACCCTGCTGCGGACACACAAAAAGCGTCTTATGCGCATGGGCATAGGCGTCTTGAATCTTGGGGCATGGCTACTGATCATCCTGTTCCCTTCCTGGTGGCAATTCGGCTCTGTCAATCTGTCCGTCGTCGTCTTTCTCATCACCGGTACCCTGCTCCTCCACGCTCCCTTATCCATAGAAGAGCGGACCCTTCTCCTCTGGTTCGGCAGTGCCGCCCTACTCTACTTCTTTCTCATGGTCAAGGTTCATACTCATTATTATGTTGCCTTTATCCCCTGGGCGCTGATCGCTGCCCAGGCCCTCTCCACAGCCTGGGATTGGCTGCGCTGTCGATGGAAAAGCCTCGCTTGGGGGTCCGTCGCTCTCGGCCTCGTCCTTTTTCTCCTGTGTACATACTATGTCTATATCGTCTTTGTGCGTCATTCTGTAGAGTATCATCAGAACTATCCCGCGGCCAAACCCACCATCTATTGGACGCCCTTTGACGAGCGTCCCCAGGGGGGTTATTTTGGCTTCCCCTACCGTACAGCCTGGAAGGCCATTGGTGGCATGTACGACGCAGGAATACTGCAGGGAGCATACGACAGCAATCAGAAGGAGCGCGTCACTAACTGGTACACCCGTGGCGCCATGCGTTGCCCACAGGGCGACTATTTCATTATCGCCCGTGACGTGGAGGATCCCCACGAGATCATTCCTGGCGTGATCAACGGCGAATATATGCCCGCCATGGAAATCCTGCGCGAGGGCGAGCCGCAACTGTGGGTCTTTGCGCGCGCATATGATGGCCCCCTGCAGAGTTACGATCATGAGACGTACGCCACGGATTTTGATAGACGCCTCTCGGCTCCGGTCTTTCATGTGGGAGCTCCTCTGGACGAGGTCTTTGAGCCCCCCCATCACGTGGGCGCCAATTTCGGAGGAAACTTTCAACTCGTTGGCTGGGAACTGAATCCCTCCGTCGTCGCCCAGGGCGACATGATGATCCTGACCCTCTATTGGCGAACCCAAAACCCGACGCCCGCCAACTACCACGTCTTTATGCACGTCGGAGACGAGGATGCCGTAGTGCAAGAGGACAGCGCACCACGCTGTGGCCAACATCCAACCTATCGCTGGGAACAGGGGGAAGAGGTCGTGGATCGCTATCTTCTGAAAACCTCTCCGGAGACTCCTTTGGGCGCCTATCCCATCCGTGTGGGTATGTACGATTTCATGACCAAGGATCGTCTCGCTATCCAGGATACGGAAGGACGCGAGCTGGACAGCCTGCTCCTGACTTACATGCGCATCGGTGAACCACAGACACAGATACCAGACATCCTGCACTCTTACGAGGCAAATCTGGGGGGCAAGGTCCGCTTCCTGGGATACGATCTCCCCGACACCCAACTACGACCCGGGGGAAACGTGCCCCTGACACTTTACTGGGAATGCCTGGACAGCATGGGAACGAACTATACGGTTTTTGTGCACCTTATCGGCCCCGACGGGGAGATATATGGCCAGCGGGATACCTTCCCACTGAACGGTCGCTTGCCCACCACATTCTGGGTTCCCCCCGAGATCCTCTCGGATCCCTATACAATCGACGTGGCCGACGATGCACCAGTGGGAACATATTCCCTTGCCATCGGCATGTACGATCTGCACAGCGGTGAGCGACTCCCCGTATCCGGCAGCGAGGGGACGCAACTCCCCCATGACCAGATCCTGTTATCTGAGGTACTCCGATATGATTAGATCGTCGAGCCACGACAAAAGAGCATTTGACTCTCCTTTCAACCTATCGCGAATCGTGCTCTGGGGCCTCTTGCTGGCTATACTGGTGGCCTTTGGCGCGTGGGGTTTTTCACACCTGGACGGCTTCTCCTGGAGTTGGGATGAGGGGCTCCTCATCGCTACGGCACGGTCACTGGACGCGGGCTACACTCTGTATAAAGAGATCTGGTTCGATTACCCTCCCCTGTTCCCTTTTCTTTTGCGACTGTCCTTCCATATCGGTTCCGACCCCATCCAGGCAGCCCGCGGTCTCATCGTCATATGTAGCCTCATAACTCTGTCAAGTACGGCCTGGATTAGCTATCAGATAAGCCACAGCCATCTGGCTTCCCTGGGGGCAGTTATCATGCTCCTTTTTACCCCCACTTTCGTGGCCAACTCGCGGGCCGCTCTGGCCGATCTCCCCGCCCTGACCCTGGCGGCCCTGGCGTTGGCCGCCACACTATATGGCAAGGAAGCCGGAAGCAGCGCCTGGTTCGCCGGGGCTGGTCTCTTATACGGCACAAGCTTGGCCATCAAACCAACCTCCTATTTCATCATCTTCCCCATACTCGTCCTGCTGTGGACTCGGGATGGGAATACTCCCACTCCCCTTCAGAATCTGACGGTGCTGGCCCGGCGGCTTCTCTTTGTGGCTGGAGGATGTGGCATCGGACTTTTTCTTTCTTTTGCCTGGGTGCCTGTGGGAGCCTTTCTCCAACAGATGCTGGAGCCCTATTTGAGTGCTCACCAGAACCACGGCATCGAGTTCGCAGAAAACCTACAACAAATATGGCGCTACTTTGTCGGGAATAAGTTCGGCGGATCTCAGTACGGACTCTTTGCTCTTGGAACCTTTGGATTCCTGGCCATGCTACATCAAAAAAAGAACCCGAGAGTTCTAGCCATACTGGTTTGGTGGGGAACCGGCCTTGTCGTTTGGCTCAGCCATACGCCTCTGTATGATCACCAACTTATAACGTTGTTGCTTCCGCTTGTGATCCTGGCGGCATTGGGAACGGCAGAGCTCATAACAATGGTTTCGAACAAATTCAAGCCATTCTTTTTATGTATTCTTGGCATCTGCAGCCTGTGGCTCTACCTGCTCAGCTGCCCCACCCTTTTGGAGGTGGACATGGGGCTCGCCCATCCTCCAGAGGACGATGAGAATCAAGATGCCCTCCTTGTGGTGCAAGAATTGGAACACTTGACGAATGTCGACGATTTCATCATCACAGACAGCCACATGATAGCCTCTTACGCGCGTCGCAACATACCACCCGAGATGGTAAACGTATCCAGCAGGCGCATAAAATCCAACCAACTCACTGCCCAAAAGGCCATCGCCTGGACGGAGCAATATCAACCAGCAGCCATCATCTTTTGGAATGACCGCTTGGAGAGCATGACCGACTATGTCCCTTGGGTACAGGCACACTACCGCCTGGCTCGTTGGTTCGGCAAGGAGCGCCGTATCTATCTTCCCCTATCGCCACCGGAACATCCCACAACATACGCTTTCGGGGACGAGATTACCTTGATGGGTTACACGTGGGATAGCACTATACGACGCCTGAGTCTGTACTGGAGAGCAGAGACGCAACCCAGATGGGATTACACTTTGCAGATAACTTTTCTTGATAAGATGGGAAAAGATTCAAAAGTGATGCATATGCAGCTTGCCGAAGGAGATCTCTCGCCGTCGCATTGGCAAAAGGGAGATATCATAGTCACGGACTATACACTTGCCATCAGCGACGGTAGAGATGTGGCCATCAGTGTATCTCGCAACGGCCACCAACTGGATGTCTTTGACAGCTCAGGTAAAGAGATCGCAGACTGTGCCATCGTGTTGGAAAACGGACACCGTGAGAATCCATGATACAAGTCGGCTGTTGCCAAAGATGACAAGTTAGCGAACTTGGTACGAGAAGATGGAGATGATATCATCACCGCACAAATATGAATCTAGAGATAGAACACATGAGAGACAAATTCCTGAAACCAGCGACCATAGCCCTGATCATCGTCCTGGCCCTATCTTTATTCCTTCGCCTCCATGCCATAGACATCTTCCTCGCTGGCGACGAGACCAAGTGGATATGCCGCAGCATCAACTTCCATCATGCTCTCAGAAACAGCGATTGGCCCTCCACCTATCAATCGGAGCATCCCGGTGTGATTACCATGTGGACGGGAACTCTGGCCGTTTCCTTGGATGAGGCCGGAGAATGGGTTGGATTATGTCAAAATACAGGGGGCGACAAACTCACCCGCGTGGATGACAGGGCGACGTTATTGCGCCTGCCGTCACTGATCTTTCAGGCCAGACGCACCCTTGCTGTCGTCGCCTGGCTTGGCATCGTCGTCCTCTTTTTTCTTTTACAAAAACTGTTTGATCAAAAGGTGGCCCTGGTTGCCACAACACTGATCGCCCTCGATCCCTTTCACCTGGCCCTGTCCCGCGTGCTACACCTGGACGCCCTCCTCACCACCTTTATGACCCTCTCGGTGGTCAGTCTATTGATATATGAGCTTCGAGATCGGCGCTCCCTATATCTCTACTTCTCGGCTGCTATGGGAGGACTGGCCATAGCCAACAAATCCCCCGCCATCTTTCTGTTGCCCTTTATGGCCATGATCCTGGGCATCAAGGCTCTGGGTGAAGAGAAAACCGAGCGTCCAACCTACCTAAAAGGGGCACTGCACACCATGATCATATGGGGCGTCATCGCCGGGGGCATGGTTCTCCTGTTGTGGCCTTCCCTGTGGGCGAATCCAGTGGGAACCTTGAAAAACGTCCTGGGAGCAGCCATAGAGTATGCCGAGGAACCCCATGGCAACTCGAACTTTTTCTGGTTTGCCATACGGCCCGATCCGGGCCCGGCCTTCTATCCCGTCGCCTGGCTGTTCCGCACCACCCCCTGGGTCATGGTGGGGTTCGCACTTCTGATAATAGCATGGGTTCGCGGGCAAGAACGTGAACAAAGTACCATTTTTCTACTGCTATTTATTCTCTTGTACACCCTCTTTATGACCACGGGGGCAAAAAAATTCGACAGGTATCTGCTCCCCGTCATCCCCACAATGAACGTACTCGCTGCCTTGGGATGGATGTGGGGACTGCGACAGATAGCCAGAAGGAGCCCCTTCAACTTACGTGCTCCCGCCTTGCTGTCCGCATTCTTGACCATCACACAACTGGCGTTGATCTGGCCCACACAGCCCTACTACCTCTCCTATTACAATCCTCTGCTTGGCGGGGCGCGGACGGCCACCAGCATCCTCCTCGTCGGCTGGGGGGAGGGGATGGAAAAGGCCGCTGCGTATCTCAACGACAAGCCAGGGGCGGAGGAATTTCACGTCAATACCGCACACATCTCCCAGTTGGCCCCCTTTTTCAAGGGCCATACGAGCAGCGTCTCGGAACTCGATCTCGCTGAATCGGACTATTACGTCTTCTACTGGAACACTATTCAGCGTCGACGCGAGCCGGAGGTTCTGAACCGTTTCTATGGCGTCGAGGAGCCCGAGCATATCGTACACGTGGACGGCATCGATTACGTCTGGATCTACCCCAACACCCTCTACCGTCCCATGCTCGACTACCTTGAGGAGACGGCTGACTACGATCAAGATATCGTGCTTACCGACGTCAATACGGCCCTCATGCGCCAATATGAGGGTCCTCTTGATCTGGTCGCCGTCGATGGCGCCCAGACAGAAGATGAGATCTTGCAGGAACTCTCCCAGGTTACAACGGGGCGGCAAAGGGTATGGCTCCTGACATTTCCAGAGACGCCTGGAGATCCCCGGCAGCTCGTTCGCCATCACCTGGAACAGCAGGCGCGACGCGTGCAGAAAATAACCTTTGAGGGCATGGTTTTGGAGTGTTTCGAACTCCATGACGGGGCACATTTCACGCTCCCCAAGCCGACAGTGCCACGAGAGGTCCGCCTTGGAGAAGAGATCCACCTGATCGGCTACGATCTGCCCCAGAAAGCCATCACGGAAGAACAACCTCTGACGGTGCGCCTCTATTGGCGTACAGAGGCTCCGCTAGACACCAGTTATACCGTCTTCGTCCACCTGCTGGGGCCAGACGGTAACAAATACGGCCAGATGGACAGCATCCCCCAGAATGGCGCGCGTCCAACGGACATCTGGCTCGCGGACGAGACCATCATCGACGAGTATAAGATCGACGTGGCTGAGAACGCTCCTCCGGGCGACTATATGCTGATCGTGGGCATGTACGACTGGGAGACGAGTGAACGCCTTCCCGCCTGGGAGGGCCAGAATCACCTGGAAGGGAATTGCATCCCGATAGAAGGATTACAGAAAAAAGAGACCCCATGAGCAAAGCGACGCGCTCCCAGTTACTTTTCGGACTCTTGCTAGTCCTCGTTGCCACATTATTTATTCTCTGGCAATGGAAATCCGTTCACAGTTTTGCCTGGAAATACGATGAGGGGATCAATGCGGCAAAGGCGCAACTACTGTTGGATGGTCACCGCCTCTATATAGACATCTGGTCTGATCAGCCGCCACTGTTTACCTTTATGCTCGCTGAGGCCTTTAGGCTGTTCGGTCAAAGCGTCACTGTCGGGCGACTTCTGGTGCTCGCTCTGGCAGGGCTGACCTTGCTATCACTGGCCTGGATCACGGCACAGCAGGTGGGCAAGTTGGCAGGGCTTTTGGCCACGCTAGCTTTGATATCGTTTCCTCATTTTCACGAACTATCCCAACTCATCATGATCGGACTGCCGGCCGTCAGTCTCGGTCTGTTGGCCCTGGCCCTTGGGTTCTGCTACTGGGATACAGGCGGAAAAGGATGGTTACTGTTGGCAGGACTGTCGTTCGGCCTGAGCCTTTTGATCAAGCCCATCATCGCTCCCATGTTCTTGCCTCTCAGTGTCCTGTCCCTCGGGACGTGGGATAGGAGTGTCCATATCCAAAAGCGGATATGGCCATGGGGACTCCTCGCCTCGGCGACTTTTGCACCAGTTCTCATTGCCCTTGTATTTTCTGGCCCCTATATTTTTGTAGAGCAAGTGGTAGGCACTCTCTTCGAAGCGCGGGAAGCACATGGATCTCATGAGTATCTGATAGAAAACATCCGGCAGATAGGCGCCTACCTCCTCCTGGACAAGTGGGGCGTATCGCACGCCGGGCTCTGCATCCTGGCGCTTCTGGGCATGATATCGTTAACTGTGCGTCACCACTGGAACAGACTCATAATCCTTGGGACATGGCTGGGCGGCGCGTTGGGCGCTGTCGTTTTTCATGTGCCTCTGCGTCGCCACCAATTGTTCCTCATCATCCCTCCCCTCATCTTCACAGCGAGTTTGGGCATTCAATGGATACTGGACAGCATGGGAGACATCTCCCATACGACCACGAGGAGGCCAATGCTGCTTGTTCTCACTGTGATCGCCCTGATCCCCGTCGGGATTAACTTGCCCAAAACCGTCACAGCGAACAGGGCCATACGCAAAGAGTTTCTCGCAGAGGACGAAGAATCGAAAGCAGGCCGTGAGGCCATCCACTTTCTCCGCACACATACGCCGGAGGAAAGCTTCGTGATCACCGACGATCCCATGCTGGCCTTCAAAGCCGACCGCTCGATCCCCCCCGCCCTGGCCGTGCCCTCGGCCCGGCGTATCGAGGCTCAAGAGCTTTCCTCGGAAGAACTCGTCCGTTTGACCAAAAGTACCGCCCCTGCGGCCATTCTGCTTTGGGAACAACGGCTCATTCGCCTGGAAGAGTACGCGACTTGGGTACGGGAGAACTACCATACTGTACATGCCTATGCTGACGGCAGATGGATCTACTTACCCCCAGACACCGTGCCCATCTCCTTTCCTCAATCCGTGTCGACCAGAGAAGGAATTCGCATTCTGGGAAGCAGCGTAGAATCCCTGGCTGTCCAGACGGGTGATAATCTGAGCGCCACTATATTCTTGCAGACAAAGAGATCCCTTACCTCGGACTATACGTTGTTCGTGCATCTGCTTGATGAGGAGGGAAACAAGTGGGGACAAAAGGATCTTCTTCCCCTCGACCGTCATTACCCCTCCAGCGCCTGGCATGTCGGAGAGACTATTGCCCAGAAAGTGCACGTCAGCGTAGCGCAGGAGGCACCGCCAGGGAGAGAATTCCTTTCAGTGGGGCTATATGGTCCCGAGGGTGATCGACTGCTATTATACGATGGTCAAGGCAACCCTCTGCAGAGCAAACAAGTCATCCTGGCACCGTGTCCCGTGGTACGCTGGCAGGCGAATTATGAGGCACCAGCCCCGGAACACCGACAACGAGCTGTGTTTGGTGAATATGTCGAATTAAAGGGATATGATGGTCCGACGCTTCGTGATACAAAAGACTCGAAAAACCTCGAGATCACGCTATACTGGAAATGCCTGCGAACGATGGATACCAACTACACCGTCTTCATCCATCTTCTCGACAAAGAGGGAAATATCGTTGCCCAACAAGATCAGACACCTGGTCAAGGTGCCTACCCCACCAGCGGATGGGTGCCCGAAGAGATAATCTCTGATTCATATGTCATGCCCCTGCCCACGGATCTGGCTCCTGCTACCTATCGGCTTTTCGTCGGTCTGTACGAATTGTCCACAGGAATGCGACTGTCCGTAAAAAAAGATGGTATACCGATACCCGAAAGACGAATTATATTGGATCAAGACATAGATTATGAATTCTAACCCCCTTTCCCATCCCTTCCTCATCATCTTCATACTGATGATTTTCGCCCTACCGAGCGCTGGCTGCGCCAAACAAGAACGGGCCGAACCTTTTATCTATGTCGATGGCACACGGGGCTGCAAGCAGGCGCCGGCCCCCGTCACCCTCTGGCAAGAAGCGGGAGCCGCCGCTGTGGGAAGCGAGGCCATAGGAGAGGTTCCCCATGGCGTCAAACTTGCCCTTGTCGACGAAACGTCGTATTTTGGTATTACCTTCTATCTTGTAGAATATAAAGGTGAGAAGGGGTGGATTCCAATCAATTTTACCGATTCGCTTGAACCTTTCTGTGAGTGACGGTCCAACCCAGTGCAAGACGGATTGATTGCCAAGCACCTTTTGATTAAAAGTTGCGGCCCTTCAGTTTTAACGAGGAGCACACTTTCTTGATAAGCAAACAACTAGAAAGCAAACGATGGCTCTATGCCCTCTTTCTAGCATGCATCCTGGCCTCGTTCATCATCAGAGGCACAGTCGCCATCGAAAATAGAACGAATTCCAGCGCTTTCGACCAGCGCTCCTATCTAAATTTGGGGATGGACATCCGCGAGGGGCATGGCCTTAGCGACGGCAAGCGCAACCCCCTGCTACCGGCAATCCTTTCCCTCTTTGCCGAGCGGGATTGGCCCTACTACACGAGAGCTAAATTCCTTAATCTGGCCTTCGGCGTCGTCTGCCTTCTAATCGTATTCGAGTTGGGGCGCCGCTGGTTCAGTGCCGCCACGGGAGCTCTGGCGGCGGGCCTGTTGAGCCTCAATCCGCCTTTTCTCCACGTCTCGTCCCTCGTCATGGCGGAACCCCTGCTGATGATCGCGACGCTTTCCAGCTGGTACCTTATGTGGCGGACGT
>CAZMOW010000032.1:0-24329 GCA_964567975.1 uncultured Anaerolineales bacterium
TGATGGAGAGCCCTTGGGGAAGGATCAGATATTGATTCAAGGGGTGCGCGTCTCTTTGGACGATTGATGGCCCGGTCGTCCGATACTCCTAATCCTCGCCGCTGCGCCACTTTTCGATCTGGGACTTGGGTGTGATGGAGGCCTGTCGTTCCTCTTTTTCCCGCTGTACAGCGATCTCTTGCGGGTCGGGCTGGCTCGGTCCGTGTACGGCGAAGGCGGTCACGGCGCGCCTTGTGTCATCGCTGCCGCATTCGGGGCAGGGAGGGGGCGTGCTTTCATCGGAGCCCTGTACTTTACGATAAAGTTTTGAAAAAACGTGTCCACAATCGTTGCACTCGAATTCATAGATGGGCATGGCTATGTATCCTCCGTTTAGTGCTGGTGCACTAGAATCGTCGATCTGACATAACATATGATAGCGCCTCATGTGTCGTGGGGCAAAAAGATAAAGGGGATGGTCATCAACATCTGTAAAAGGCCGGCTATCAGAAGGGCCGTTCCTCGGGATGTGTTCTGGGCCAGGGCAGCGCCCAATAGAGGACCAATGAAGATGGCTCCGTTGCTTATCATATTCCATACGGCGGCAAAGAGGGGTTGACGTTCATCGGGCATGGCGGTGAGCATGATGTCAAAGAGGCCGATGTCGATTCCCGAGGCGGTCAATCCCCAGATGACGGCGGCCGGTAGCAGCCATATGGCCGAGGGGGAGAGGGCTGTGGCGATGGGATAGAGGGCCAACCCCAGGGCGGCGGATATTAGCAAAAGTCGACGGCCTATCCTGTTTGCCATGCGTCCCCAGAACAGATATCCTACCACCAAGGCCACGTAGCCGACGGTCCCACGGAGGCCGATAAGGGTGTCGGGAGCATCGAGTTCCTCGACCCAAAAGAGGCCAAAGAGGGGTATGGGCAGGCTCAGGGCGATGCGGTATGAGATGGTGATGGCCGCAAATAGCAAAAAGGGCCTATGGTGAATGACGGGGCTCAGATATTCCCTTGTCCTTGCCCCCCATCTGCGAGCTTTTCCCCGTTCTGGTCCTGCTGTCTTTGGCACCCGAATGCGGGAGAAGATAAGGGGATCAAGCCAGCTAAAGGCAAAGGATATAAAAAATACCAGCTGGTAGTTCAATGGAAAGAACACGCTATCCAGCAGCCATCCAAAGAGAGCGCTGCTGAGGGCCGACATGATGCTCAACGAGGCCCAACGGATGCTGTTGAGATGCGCGCGGCGCTCTGGGGGGATGGCTCTGGCGATGACGGAGGTCCAGGCGGTGGAGGCAACACAGTCTGGAAAGGTCTTGAGCATCCAGATGAACACCAAGACCATGGGCAGATAGGCGGTGGGGATGAGGAAGGGGACCAGGGCACAGGCCAGAAAGCAGAGGCGTCCCAGTTTGGCAAAGGTGACGCGAACGCGCACGTGGTCGGGTCGGCGCTCGGCGATGATGGCAGCGGGGATGAAAACGAGGATGGCGAGCAGGGCCGGTGCAGAACTCAACGCGCCGATCAGGGTGGAGGATGCTCCCAGTCGGGCCATAAAGATGGGCAAAAAGGCCATGATACCCCCCGCAGGGACACCGATCATGGCCGTGTTGAGCAAGAGGAGGCGGGCGTTGTGATCGTGCTGGCTTCTGGGCTTGACGAGAGGCGAATCAAGCAGGCGGCGCATGGCATATCTGCTTCTGTGCAGGAAGGCCCTTATCATATTACGTCGATTCTCATAGTTTCTCTTGGCTGGAGATGAGATCCCCCGTCTCCCTCACCACCCAGGTGAGGGAGACGGACGGAGATTGGCGTATTGAGAGGCGGTCTCAGTGTGCTCTATGCAGCAGCGCCACCGCTTCCTCAAGGTTCATCGTGCGGGGATCATTGGTCAGGATTCGGGCCTGGGTTTGCAGGCATACCTGAGCCACGTTCTCCAGAGCCTCTTTGGGGACGTCCAGATCCCTGAGCCGCTGCGGGATGCCCACGTCCTTGGACAGGGTGCGTACCGCCTCCACGCCCCTGCGGGATGCCTGGTCCAGGGAGAGGCCCTGTACGTTCTCGCCCAAAAGGGAGGCGACGTAAGCGTATTTGTCGCGGCACCCTATACGGTTGAAATCCATCACATAGGGCAAGAGAAGGGCATTGGCCACGCCGTGGGGAATCTGGAATTGCCCTCCCAGGACGTGAGCCAGCGAGTGGACGATGCCCACGCCAGCTTCGCCGAGGGCCTTTCCCGCAAACACGCAGGCAGACATCATGCCCGTTCGGGCGTCGAGATTCTGTCCCCTGGCATAGGCGGGACGAAGATACTCGCCGATGAGGGCGATGCCCTGTTCCGCCATGGCGTCGCTCACCAGGGTGGCCCTTTTGGAGACATAGGCCTCTATGGCATGGGTGAGGGCGTCCATACCCGTCGCGGCGGTGAGGGGCTGCGGCAATCCCAGCGTGAGGGTTGCATCCGCGATGGCTATATCGGCCAGGAGGTAATTGGAAGTTATGCCCCTCTTGGCCTGAGCGTCCGCATCGGTGAAGACGGCGTTAGGAGATAGCTCACTGCTGGTTCCCGCCGTGGTGGGGATGGCGATGACGGGCAAACCCGGTTTGCGTATACTGTTCGCCTGCCAATAGTCCGTGACCTCGCCCTCGTTCGTGGCCATTGCGGCGGACATCTTGGCTACGTCCATGGAGCTGCCCCCACCCAGGCCGATCATCAGATCGCATCCGTTCTCCTTGATAAAATCGACGCACTGGTGGACCAGCTCGTAGGGGGGATCCGGTTCTACTCCATCCCACAGGAGCAGTTCACGATCCGTGCTCTCCCGCGTCTGATCCACAAGGCCGGCCTCCACTACGCCGGGATCGGTCACCAGGATGATACGCTCGCCTCCCAGCATCTCAATTGCTGTGTCCAGCTCTTCCAGAGCGCCTGGGCCATGATACAGGATCTTGGGTCCAGACAATTTGCTGACTTTTGCTACCATGAGTTCCCCCTTTTGAAATAATCGGACAAAGGACGCTTGTGTTGGATAGAGGAAAAGGGTGAAAGACCCCATCCTCAAATCACGATGGTGTAGAAACGCTGGTCTCTCCCCCCTGACTCCCAATCATTATATCCAAAGGATGGGTCTTTTGACAAGGAAAAGTATGTTGGCTAGAGTAGAACCAGTTTGTTCTTTGCGAGGAGAGATATGCGCGTTATTCAAACGGAAATTCCAGATATCCTCATCGTCGAGCCCCAGGTCTATGGGGATGACAGGGGCTTTTTCTACGAGAGCTATAGTCGACGGCGCTATGTTTCTCAGGGTATTGAGGACATCTTTGTACAGGATAACCACTCCAAATCAAAAGGGGGCGTGATCCGCGGCCTGCACTATCAGGCGTCTCCCGGACAGGCCAAGCTGGTGCGCGTGGCCGCCGGCGAGGTCTTGGACGTGGCCGTGGATATTCGTCACGGGTCCCCCACGTATGGCGAGTGGGTCGGCGTCACCCTTTCGGCAGAGAACCGCCGTCAGCTCTATATCCCCGTGGGATTTGCCCACGGTTTCTGCGTCACGAGCGACGTGGCCGAGTTCCTCTACAAAGTCTCGAGCTATTATGCGCCGGAGGAAGAGCGGGGCATCGCCTGGGATGATCCCGATCTGGCCATCGACTGGCCTGTTAAGGAACCTATCCTCTCGGAACGCGACAGGCACCATCCTCGTCTTTGCGATGCGCCGCGCGACTATGTCTATGAGCGACGGGGAGAATGATGTCCCGGATTCCCCCAAGTTGGGGTGTCATTTTATTCAAGGGGCAAGTCGTCCGGCGCATGGATGCCATGTTCAGTGATGATGGCCTCCACATAGTGAGCTGGCGTCACGTCAAAGGCAGGGTTCCTTGCCTGGCTTTCCTCGGGGGCGAGGCGTACGCGGCGTATCTCCCCCTCGTCATCCAGGCCTGTAACACATAAGACCTCTTCCTGGTCCCGTTCCTCGATGGGTATGACATCACCCGACGGACTGTCCGCATCGATGGTGCTCATGGGGGCCGTCACGTAGAAGGGAATCTCGTTCGCGTTGGCACACAGGGCTTTTTCATAGGTACCGATCTTGTTAGCCACATCGCCGTTGGCTGCGATGCGGTCGGCGCCGACGATGACCATGTCGATCTCGCCACGTCTCATGAGGTGTCCTGCGGCGTTATCCACGATGATGGCGTGAGGGATACCCTCCCCCTGTAATTCCCAGGCCGTCAGGCGGGCGCCCTGGCAACGGGGGCGCGTCTCGTCCGCATAGACAAAGACCTCTTTACCCTGGCGTGCGGCCAGGTATACGGGAGCCAGAGCGCTTCCCCAATCGACAAAGGCCAGCCACCCCGCGTTACAGTGGGTGAGGACGCGAGCCCCATCCTCTATGAGCGTGGCGCCGTGTTCGCCTATGGCTTTACCGGCAGCAGCATTCACATCAGCCAGCTCCTCGGCCATCTCCAAAGCCACTTTCCGGGCGGCGGGTACGCTGTCGGCCTTCTTTATGGCGGCCATGACGCGATCGATGGCATAGAAGAGGTCCTGAGCCGTGGGCCGCGTTCGTTTTAGAACCTCTGCTCCGCACTCGACGAAATCCATAAACTCGGATCCGTTGGGCGCCTGTAGGGCGACCTGGGCCATGCCATAGCCCGCCGAAGCGCCAATAGCGCCGGCGCCCCGGACGATCATGGTGCTGATCGCCTCGGCCGTATCTCGATATGTGGGCAAATCCACGATCTCAAAGCGGTGGGGGATGGAGTGTTGGTCTATCATCTTGACGCAACCATCTTTCATCCACACGGTACGATAGTGCTTTTCACCAACTCTCATCGTATACGTCTCCCTATCATCTCATTGGCCCTGGCATGACCCAACGCCCTCGTTCCATAGGATGTTCAGCTCCACAGCCGGTCGTGGGACCACTCGTCGTCCCACATCTCGGTGGATTCCCACATGGTGGGATCGCTCGCGTCCAGGTGTTCGCTGATGACCTCATCGTCAAGGGCGTCGATGCCCAATCCCGGCTTGTCCGGGACGTGGATAAAGCCGTCCTGAATCAGAGGATCGGAAAGTCCCGTTACGAGTCTGTTCCACCACGGGGTGTCCACCGAGTGGTTCTCCAGCGCCAAAAAGTTCTCCGTCGCCGCGGCGCAGTGGACGGCTGCCATGCAGGCCACCGGCGACTCGGCCATGTGAATGGCCATGGCGACGCCGTTATCCTGGGCCATGTCCCCGATCTTTTTGGTCTCATAGATGCCACCCGAGGTGAGGAGGTCGGGATGGATCACGGATACGCCACCCGACTCGAGGAGGGGGCGGAAATTCTCTTTGAGATAGATGTCCTCGCCGGTGCATATGGGGGTCTTGCACGCATTGGCCAGACGTACGTACTGATCGGTCAGTTGCCAGGGTACCATATCCTCATACCAGGCCAGATTGAACTTGTCCAATCGTTGGGCGATCTTGATACAATCCTCGATGCCGATATGTCCAAAGTGGTCCGTCGCCAGGGGCACATCGTAGCCCACCACGGAACGGACATCGGCGACGTACTGTTCCAGCCAATCGAGGCCTTTTTCTGTCACACGGATAGCGGTGAAAGGGTGCATGATGTTATTGATGTCGTACCATCTATTCCGTCGTCTTCGCATCTCCATCTCTGAAACGCCTTCCTCGTCGGCGGTGTGGACCTTTTGGGCCGCCTCTTCCATCTCTTGGAGGAAGCCCAGGGGAGCGGTGAGGGTGCCCGGCACGTCTCTCATGAGCCGGATCCCCACGTCCATTTTGAGGAAGGTGAAACCCATCTCCACGCGCCCTTTTAACGCCTCCCCCATCTTTTTTCCCGATGCCCTCCCGCGTACATCGGTATCCGCGTAGCAACGGATCTCGTCACGGAACTTGCCCCCCAACATCTGGTAAACGGGCACGCCGTACGCTTTCCCCGCCAGATCCCACAGGGCGAGTTCGATGCCACACACGCCGCCACCCTGGCGGGCGTGATGGCCAAACTGTTTGATGCGGCGAAATATCTTGTCTACATTACAGGGGTTCTCGCCCAGGATACGGCTCTTGAGCATCAGGGCATAGGTGGCACTTGCCCCATCGCGCACCTCGCCAAATCCGACCAGTCCCTGGTTGGTATAGAGCTTGATGAGGGGACGGCGCTGCAGCATGGCGATGCGCATATCCGTGATCTTGAGGTCCGAGGGCTTGGAGTAGGTGTTGACGTTGTTGAGGCCCTCTTCATAGTTCTTGGACTCTGACGGCATTTTCGCTCCTTTGTTGGAATATTATGATGTATTTGGCATCCGTTGAGAACGGATGACTGACCAAGGAAATGGTCCGTAAATGGCGGCTATGGTTGGCGCGTGGCCTCGGATGTCTCTCGCAAAAAGGCCAGGAGCCCGTTTGCGATCCCCACGGCCACGCGCTCCTGCTCTTGGCTGAGAAGATACCGGTCTCCACCCATAAAGCCACACTCGATAATCGCACCGGGCGTCTCATCAGCAATTTGACGTAAAGCATGATACTGGCGCATATCCTCCGTGATGGTGTCGTAATGCGGTTCCAGACCCGTCGCTTCCCTGTACGTCCTATAGAGTGTGTTGACTAATCTGTCTTCCTTTTGTGGCACCGCCGAGTGTGTCATGCGGGCGACCTTGAACCCCGAGAGATCGGGTGTGCACGAGTCACAATGTATGGCGAGGAAGACCGCTGCCCGATAGCCGTTCAGCTCGGGCGAGAACTCGGGAAGCACCTGGACGTTGTAGCCGTGCTTTCTCATGATGCGGGCCACACCGCGCGCGATCTGTAGGTTTAGCTCCACTTCCTCCAGTCCGTCGGCGCAGACGGCTCCCGAGTCGTGCTGCCAGTGGCCAGCCACGATCCCTACGCGCGGATTCCTGGACCCCAAGGCTCCCAGGACGTTTCCCGTGCTCGCCTCTTCCAGCGCGACAAGCAAGCCAAGCCCCACCAGGATCACCAAGAGCGTGGCACGCACAAAAGCTGCCAGTATGCCTAGAGGGGATCTTTTGTTCTCCTCATGTGTGACGCGAGACATCTCTCATCCTCTCCAGACCAGATTTTATAGCGTACGGGGATGTCCGTCAACATTCGGTGGGACGTTATACGGAATGCAGGGGTTGACGGTATAGCCGCCTATAAGGCGAGAATCGAGACTGACCGGGTTGGGGGATATAATATCCCCTCCGTCTCGTCTCAGAGATGCAAGAGGCGTTTGCACGCTATTCTCTCCCATTGATCTTTTCTGCTGCATCGCGGAGGGCGAGCATATGCCCTATGGCAAAGGCCCATCCCATACGTGTGTCCCGGGTGTCTTTATCTATGGCTGGCGTGTGGTCGGGGTCCACCATTCCCGTATAGCCCACGTCCTGCAGGGCCTTCATGCAGGCCAGCATATCACAATCCCCCCGATCGATAAAGGTCTCCACATAGCGTTCCTGTGGGGCCTGCACACGGACGTTGCGAAAGTGGACGATGGCAATGCGATCCCGGGTGCCAAAATAGTGGATGGCCTGTACGGCGTCCTCTCCCATCTCGGTGAGGACGCCCGTATCAAAGAATACGCAGTTACTGGGACTATCTACCCGTTCGATCAGGTGTTCAAGTCCTCTCAGATCGCTCAAGGGTTGCGCCACGCCGCGATAGATGGGGACTGGCGGATCGTTGGGGTGGGCTGCGAGCCGAACGCCCACCTCCTCGGCCACGGGAACCACGGCATCGAGGAAAAAGGTTAGATGCTCCCACATCTCTGCCACACTGTGCCGCCCCACGTCCGGGAGCGGGGAAAGATTGCGGATGCGGTCGTAGGAGAAATCTCGCAGGGACGATCCACCACGACCCCGGCCTTTTTGCGCCGCGTATCCCTCCGAGGCGCGCAGGGCGGTAAAGCTGTATGTCAGAACACGTATCCCCACCCGTGCGGCGATACGGATGCATTCCTGTATCCTGGTCACATCCTCATGTCGTTCCTCTTTGCCCATGAGGATATTTCCAGATATTGGCAGGCTCATGGCCGATGGCAAGAGGCCAAAGGAGCGGATGTGTTCTGCGACCCTATAAAGCTCTTTGGCCTCCCAAAGCGGTTGTGGGCCTCGGGGACCCGTCTGGGTCGGGGGTACGAGGCCCCGCGCCGCGACCTGCATGCATATACGCGGGGGCATATTCACGGCCTCCACGCCGATCTGCCTGTAAAAGCAAAGGGTTTCCTCTGCCGTGTCGCCCAAGCCCTTGCCGATTTTGACCTGATGGACCTTGCCGTTCGCCTTATCTGCCATGGGACCTCTCTAGGCCAGTTCCTCTGCCCAATAGTATTGGTAAAAGATCCTGACCAGGGCCCTGGGTGCGTTCTCCAAAAGCCAGGCAAAGGACCTCTCTTGCACGGAGGTATCGTTCCCCTCGGGAATGATGCAGGCTTTGGCCTCCTCGCGGGTTGGAAAGGCGATGAGTCGCCCCGATCTATCGTGAATGACGTAAAGGATGCTGTCTGGGTCCACAATGCTCCCTTTCTGCTACTCGGTATCAGCGGAACTTTTTTATGCGATCCGCGGGTGTCCCTGTCGCCCGCAGGAACTCGATCAGACGTTCGTGCAGGGAGGCTGCCACGTCGGGATATTTGTCGATTACGTCCTGTTCTTGGTTTGGATCCTCGTCCAGTTTGTAAAGATGGGAAGGCCACGATCCCGGGCCGCATATAAACGCCCATTCCTCTGTGGTCACCGTCAGGGGTTCCGTGATGCGATCGGGGCCGGCCCAACCGTCAAAGGAGGTGGCGGTATAGCTGTACATGGTTCCCAGCGGATAGCGCCCGGAGAAGGCGTGTTCGTGCAAATGGTCGATCTCTCCGTTCACCAGGGGCCAGATCGATTTGCCCTGTGCCGTGTCGGGGATGGGGAGATCGAGAAAATCGAGGATGGTGGGCAGGATGTCGGGTGGTTGCACGATGGGCTGGATGCGCTCGCCGGCTCCCGTCCCTGCCGGATGTCTGATTATCAGGGGTATACGCGTCGTCGGTTCGAATAGGGTGCCCAATTGTCCTCCCGGCTTTCCCTCCAGGCCATGGTCACCAAAGAGATGGCCGTGATCGCTCATGTATATGATCAGGGTGTTATCCAGGAGGGCCAGCCTTTTCACAGTGTCCAACAGGTAACCGATCCATGTATCGACCATGGTCACCTCTCCCGCGTAGAGGGCTCTTACGTGGTCGAGTTCCTCCGGTGTCATATAGTCGGCGCGCCCATATTGGGGGAAGATGATGTGCTGCCCGTCATAGTCTGGGTTGTCGTAGAGAGCCAGATAGTGAGGTGGGGGGTCAAAGGGCTCGTGGGGATCCCAGGTATCTATCCACAGTAAAAAGCCGTCCTGCATATGGTTCTCTTCCAGCCACTCTATGGCGGCTGTCATGGTGCGGGGGGCAAGATAGTCCTTCTCGTATTTCCGGTCGGCCTGATTGCGAAGGTAGCGCTGTGTTCCCTCCCAGCTTCGTATCTTGTGGCGATCGGCGTTAATGGGGGTGGGTACACGAGGATCGGTGATGTAGCGATCGCCGTGCTGCCCGCGAATCCAGCGCCAGGCGTCAAAGCCGCGCATGAAATTGTAGCTGTCCGCGCCCAGGGGAGGGGTGTCGAAAAAGAGGGCCGTGGTATATCCATGAGAGCGGGCGAGTTCTGGCAGGATAACGTCCTCGGGCTCCAGAGGCTGCCAGCCGCGACGGGCGAATCCATACCGCCCCGTGTACAGGTCGGTGCGATTGGGGATGGTGGGATAGGAGGCGATATAGGCCCTGTCGAAACGCATGGCGTCCTCTGCCAGGGCATCCAACGAGGGTGTCCTGATAAAGGGTTCCCCCGCGTGTCCAGGGCGCTTCCATGGACGGGGAACGTGATAGGCGTTGACATGGTCGCGTCTTAGGCTGTCGTTCATGATGACGATCACATTCTGCTTCATTGGCCGCTCCTGTCATTATGGGTGGTTGTGTCCCTGTCCCCGGTCTGCAGTCCGGGCGGATAGGGGGCGATGCCCGAAAGGGGGCCAAGTCGCCTCAGATGTTCTGCGATGGTTTTTCCCGTTTGCGGGTGCCGCCTCTGCGGGGCGATATCTGCCAGGGGGACCAATACTGTGGCGCGCGAGAGCATGTTTGGGTGAGGCACCGTCAGGTTGGATGTGTCGAAGCACATATCTCCATACATGAGAATATCTATGTCGATGGGTCGGGGGCCGTAGCGGACGGCATCCACGCGCCCCATGCGCTTTTCCAGGCATTTCAGCAGATCCAGGAGGACATGGGGCGCGTAGCACGTCTGGGCACAGCAGGCAGCATTCAAAAAAAGCGGCTGCTCCATAAGACCCCAGGGTTCCGTCTCATAGAGGGGAGAGACCTGACACACGTGGACGTTCTTCTCGTCCAACAGGGTCAGGGCCCTTTCAACGTTGGCTCGACGATGCCCCAGATTAGCTCCCAGGCCCAGGTACACGCGCACCATCTCTAGGTCCCTCTTACGAGGGCATCGGCCATGCGTGCCACACGCGCCATGGCTTTCACGTCGTGTACCCTTATGATGTCCGTCCCGCCTCGAGCGATGGCCAGGGCCACAGCCGCCGCTGTGCCCTCTACGCGTTCCTCGGGCGGCAGATCGAGGGTATAGCCGATAAAGGACTTGCGCGACGGTCCGATGAGGAGGGGGAAGCCCAGGACGCGCAATTCGTCCAGGTGGTTCAGGAGCGTCAGGTTCTGTTCTACCGTCTTGCCAAAGCCGATGCCGGGATCGATGATGATCTTGTCCCGGTCGATGCCCGCTTCCAGGCCGGCGTCGATCTGCTGGCGCAGCTCGCGCAGGATGTCGGCCATGAGGTCCTCGTAAGCGATATCCACATAGCGCCCCCCAAGGCGTTCCTGTTGTTCCGCATTCTTGGGTTTGCTACGATTGTGCATGAGGATGACGGGGGCGTCGCACTCTGCGACCAGGGGCGCCATGTCCGGGTCCATGCGCAGCCCCCATACGTCGTTGACCATATCCGCCCCGGCGTCCAATGCCTCTCTGGCCACCGCAGCCTTGTAGGTATCTATGGAGATGGGGATCTGTGTCACCCTGCGCAGTTCCCGAATGATGGGCAGCACCCTGTCCAGTTCTACCTGGGTCTCCACGGGTTGAGAGCCGGGGCGGGTGGATTCTCCTCCGATGTCGATGATATCTGCGCCATCTTTCTCAAATGCGACTGCCTGATCGAGGGCCTGCTCCACGGCGCCCGGGGCGAGCGCGTCCCCTGCCAGGAAGCCATCCCCGGAGAAAGAGTCGGGAGTGGCGTTCACGATGCCCATGATAAAGGTACGCTTGTTCCAGACAAAGTCGTGGGCTCCGATGCGCCAGGTGCCTAAATCCCGCATCCCGACGTTGGCCAGAGCCACTTTTAATTCCTTTCCCAGCTGCTGGAGGCTGGGCAGGGGCTGCCTGTACAGCACGTCCACGACGCGGTGCAGTGTTCTCTCGGTGCCCATGAGCAGGGCGTCGGTGGTCTGCTCTTCGCCAAAGTAGATATTCCCAGAGATGGCCGCGTCACCCCCCTTGGCGAGCATCTCCTGTTTCAGGATATTTGCGGCGGCAAAGCCGAGCCCCTCGACCTTGAGCCGATGAAAGCGGGCCTTGGGGAGCATGATCTGGATACCGTGGGAATCGGCACCAAGGGCACTCATCTGTTGCCGCAGTGCCCCTTCGCTCTCATAGGGTAGAAAACGAACATTGTAGACGTTCATGGTTGCCCTTCTAATTCACGTAGCATCTGTTCTGCCCTGGTTCTCCATTCCGCATTCTGACTGAGCCGTATGTACTCTTTGAGCTGAGCGATGGCCTCCCGGCGTCTGTCCTGTTGTTTATACACGCTTCCCAGGCCCAGATAGGCTTCTGGCAAAGAGGGATCCAGTTCCTGTGCTTTGCGGAACTGTTCTGCGGCCTCGTCGAGCCGATTTGAGGAGGTGAGCACGCCCCCCAGATTGTAGTGAATTTCTGCGTCGTCGGGTTCCTGTCTCAAGGCTGCGCGAAAAGCCTCCTCTGCTTCCTGGAATTTGTTCTGGTGGTAATAGACGACGCCCAGGTTGGAACGGGCATCGATATAGTCTGGAGCTAGATTGAGGGCGGACTCGTACTGACGTTCGGCCTGGGCGAACTGCTCTTTTTCCGCGTAGGCGTTGCCCAGCAAAAAGTGGGCCTCGGCCGAGTCCGCCCCCGCCTGTAGGGCCTGCTCCAGTTTCGCGATGGCTACGTCCACGTCCCCCTCATCCCAGGCAGCCCTCCCTTCCCGGAGCAGACCCTGGGCGTGGTCTGAAGGGGTGCCCTCGCTTTCGATTTTGCTCCCGGAGGGCAGTGTGGCGGGCGACACGGGCTTTGAGGAGCAGCCCAAAGTGACGACGATGGTGATTCCTACACAGAGAACGACGATTCCCAGATGCTTTGTCACAGATCCCCCTGCAGTTTACAGATTGCGCGGCCGGCCGATCAGGGAGAGAAACTCTGCGCGCGTCTCCCTTCGCGTGCGAAAGATTCCTCGATTGGCCGAGGTTACCACGATGCTCCCTGGTTTGCGGATGCCGCGCATGGTCATACAAAGGTGTTCGGCCTCTATGACCACTCCCACCCCGTGGGGAGCCACGTTCTCCATGATGGCGTCCGCTATCTCGCTGGTCATGCGCTCCTGGAGCTGTGGTCGACGCGCCACGATCTCCACCGTTCGGGCCAGCTTGCTTATGCCCACCACACGGCCCGATGGAATATAACCTATGTAGGCCTTTCCATGGAAGGGCAACAGATGATGCTCGCACATGGAATAGAAGGGGATATCTTTGAGGATCACCATCTCTTCGTGGTCCTCCTCAAAGCCAACGCAAAGCACCTCGGCCGGGTCGCGGTCGAGACCGGAGAATATCTCCTCGTACATGTCGGCGACGCGGGCGGGGGTACGTGCCAGCCCTTCTCGCCGCGGATCTTCCCCGATGGCGATGAGGATCTGTTCTACCGCCTCCCGTATCTTTTTTTTGTCGATGGACAGTTGGCGTGAGGGGCTCATTCGGCTCGCTCCAGTGTGACGACGTCCGGCTGCCTGCTGACAGTATTTTTGTTTATATCCAACGTGCCCTGTGCCTCGGCATCCTGAACTCCCATCTCGCTCAGGAAGCGGCCGGCATCTTCCCTGTCCACATCCTCATCGTCTATGCGGGAGCACATTGGGATGGTGACCGCGGGCTCCAGCAGGCTGACAACCTCCGCTGCCTGGGCTCCATCTATGGTGTCCCCGCCCCCTATGGGAATAAGCAGGATGTCGATCTCGTCGAACTGCTCCATCTCCTCACGACCAGGAATATAGTTCAGGTTGCCCAGGTGGCAGATGGTGGCATCCTCAGCCTCTATTATATAGGCTGTGTTCTTGTGTTCCTGGTCCCGATCCAGCGGAAACCCAAAGACGAATGTGCCTCCCACCTCGTATTCTCCAGGACCCTGGATGACATAGGGGGAGCCGCGAAAGCCTCTGGTATAGTCGAATTCTTCTTTATGGGGACGGCTCAAGGTCAAGATCGCGGCGGTGATCCGCGGTAGGCGGAAGCCATTTTCTGGATCGTAGGGATCCATCACCACGGAGCAGCCCCGCTGCCTCAGGTGAAAACAGGATTGTCCGTACCAGATGATCTCCATAAGCAAACTCCTCTATCTGCACACAAGCACCGACAGCGAACTATTCGCGAGATCTATTGCGTTGTATTGTGGCCTCGGCTCGCTGTTGGGCCAGCCAGTTTTCAAAGGCCCGCTCTTGAACGGTGGGCCAGAATTCGTCGGACACGCGCCGTTGGGGATCCTTTTCCACCACCTGGATGATGTGCAATCCAGATCCCGTATGGATGACATCGCTCGTCTGGCCCGGTTCCAGTGCGAAAGACTCCTCTTCAAAGGCGGGGGGCATGACGCCCCTGGGCACGAATCCCAGATCGCCGCCATTTTCTCGTGTCGCTTCGTCCTCCGAGTACTTGCGGGCGGTGGCGATAAAGTTTGCTCCCCGCTGCAACTCTTGCAGGACTTTTTGCGCCTGTGATTCCTCCGAGAGCAAGATGTGGCGTACGCGAACCTGGGGCACCTCACGCGACAGGTTGTCCGTCACCTCGTCGCGCACAGCGGCGGTGATCAGGTCCATGCGTATCTGTTCCCGCAGCGTCTCCACGGTGAGTCCGTTCGCTGACAGCCATTGTTGGAAACGCTCCACTTCCTGTCCCTTTATGCGCGCCATCTGCTCGTCGATCTGTTTTGGGGAGACGGTTAGGTCCCACTCTTTTGCGGCCTCCTCGATGAGCACCTGATCTATCAGCCAGTCGAGAACCTGATCTTTCAGGCGTTGGAGGATCTCCCGCCCCTCATCGCTATTGGCCTCAAATCTCGGCCTCTTGCTGAGGCTTATCTTGGCCTGGGTGTACTGGATCTCGAGTTCCGATTTGGGGATGATGGTGCCGTTGACCACGGCAGCGACGGACGCCGGCAGCGTCTTCTCGGGCGTCGGCGTGGCCTCGGAGGTGTCGGCTCCAACGGGTGGAGATGTCGTCGGCGTCGATGTAGAAAGTGGGATGGCTGTGGGCATATCCTCGTCCTGTGGAACCGTGGGTTCCACGGTCAGTGTGTATTTTGGTGCCGCCGGAGGCGGGGCTGTTGGATTGGACACGCTGGAAGCGCCCTCGCAACCTCCCAGGAAGAGAGCTCCTGACATAGCGATGATGAGCAGCAGTGGATGCTTCGACACGCAGATATCCCCGCAGAGAGCAGAAACGACCTTTTTCCCCTGACGCGAACGATCCCAACGTCAAGATCAAGCAGAGTATAGTATGGGTGGTATCTGCTGTCAATGAAACGGTGCTGCATTTCGGAAGGAGGAGCGATGCGGGACAGAGGCGGGGGAAGGCTTCTTGAATGATTTGCCGATGTGTCTCTTTTGTACTATACTTTTTCCTTGTGTAATTCGAGAGCGAAAGGGAAGTTATCATGACGGATATTCTTGCCTCTTTAAGGGAAGAGCGTAGTCCTAATATACCCGATTTGCGTACTGGTGATACTGTACGTGTCCACATGCGAATAGTGGAAGGGGATAGGGAGCGCGTACAGGCTTTTGAGGGCGTCCTTATGCGTTTGAAAGAAGGTGGTTCCAATCCGACCTTTACGGTGCGCCGTATCGCTTCTCATGGTGTGGGGGTGGAGCGTACTTTTCCCTTGCTTTCTCCCCGCGTGGAGCGGGTGGAGGTTTTGCGGCGTTCCCGAGTGCGTCGTGCGCAGCTTTACTTCCTCCGCGAGCAGCGTGGTAAATCCGCGCGGTTGAGGGAGGATCGTTCCATGTATGAGCGCGAGGAGACCTAGGACTGTTTGCGGGCATTCTACTTTCTCCGCGGGAGGATACCCGGTGAGCTCTCGTCCCGACATCTGGTACGAGGAGCAACTGTGGTCGAGGGGTTATCGATGGATTGCGGGGATCGACGAGGCTGGTCGCGGCGCATGGGCAGGGCCCGTGGTCGCGGCCTTTGCCATTTTGCCCCGCTATCTGTTGCGTGTGGACGACATCTTTTGTGCGGTCAACGATTCTAAATTGTTGTCGGCCCGCGCTCGCGAACGATGTTATGATCTTGTTGTGGAATGTGCCCTTTGCTATGGTGTCGGTGTGGCTTCTGCGGATGAGATCGATCATGTGGGCATTGTGCCCGCGACGCGTGTGGCTATGCGTCGCGCCGTATTTCATGCTCCCATTCGACCCGACTATCTCCTGATCGACGCCTTGCCTCTGCCTGGCGTCGATTGTGTCCAATGTGCTATAATAAAAGGGGATCGTCATTGTCTCTCCATTGCCGCGGCCTCCGTCGTGGCCAAGGTGACCCGCGACCGGCAGATGATCGCGTTCGACAAACGCTTTCCCGGTTATGGGTGGGCTAGGAACAAGGGATACGGCACAAGGGAGCATCGTCAGGCTCTGCATGAACTTGGCACAACACCTTATCATCGTCACAGTTTTGCCCCAATTCGTGCTTTGGAAGGGATGACGACGGATGGATCCGAGTAAACCCATCGATGAGGTACCCATCGCCTTTTGTGATGTGGAGACCACGGGGTTACATCCCGGTCGTGGGGATAGAGTCTGTGAGATAGCGATTTTGCGGTGCCAGGGAGAGCGGATTGTCGACTCTTTTCAGCAGCTCGTCAATCCACAGAGGCCCATGAGCAAGGGAGCATATGCGGTGCACGGGATCAGCGATGAACAACTGTGCCACGCGCCTCCCTTTGGGGAGATTGCCGATGATGTGCTGGCCTTGTTGGATGGCGCCGTGTTTATCGGGCACAATGCTCCCTTTGATCTCGGGTTCCTCTCCAAGGAGTTGGGGCTTTTGGGCATCGCTTTTGTCCCACCGTTAGCGTTAGATACGCTGCGCCTGGCAAGACATCAGTATGTGGTCTCGAGTTACTCTCTGGATCAGCTGGCACGTTTTCTGAACGTTCGTGTCGCGGGACGTGCCCATCGTGCCATGGTGGACGTATTATTGACGCGGGGTGTCTTTCGGCGACTTGTGGATGATCTTTGTTCCACTGGATTGCGGTGCTTGCAAGATTACATGGATGCCCAGGGGGGCGATCTGGCCCATGGATACCGTTCGTCGGCAAAGGCGGCCCCCGTGGTATGGAAGGCTCTCCACGCGGGTTGCCTTCTTCGTATGCGCTATCGCTCTACAAGTGGGACCGAGACTGTACGCACAGTGCGCCCCCTTGCCCTGGTCGAGCAGGGAAGCCGTACGTACTTGAAGGGGCACTGTTTCCTGCGCGATGCGGAGCGGACTTTTCGGTTGGATCGCATCCTGGAAGCGGACCTGGTCGATGAGCCCATATAGACACTTTTTCTCATCTTGACCGCAGTCTGGATACATAAAGAGTATGTGATGTTCTAGGCGTTTGGGCTCTGTTTTCTGGACGAGCGTTGCAGGATTCTGTGAGGAAGGGAGTGAGCGAGATATGGCAAGCACGCAATGGCAAAGTGATATAGAGCAGCTGAGACGTGATAGTCGCTCCGGGGCTGAGGAGATCGCCCTGCGCGCTTTGAACTTGCTCATGGACGCTATTACGGAGGCCGTTCCAGAGGATAGGGAGGATTATGAGGCCTGGTTGGTGAGGATAGCCCGTGATGTGATAGCTGCACAACCCTCCATGGGTGTATTGTTCCGTCTCGTCAATGATATGTTGTGGGCGCAGGACGAAGAGACGGAGGGCGAGGCGATTCGACAGAGTGCGTTGCGCTTTCTCCAACAGTACCGCGAGCACGAGATGAGGGCCATGCAAGAAGTCATCGAACATGCGGCCCCTCAGTTGGGGACTTTATCGGATATCATGACTTATTCTCGTAGCTCGACTGTGCTTCGAGTCCTCGCGGGCATGCGCGAGGGCGGTTGGCGGCCGCGCGTGTTTTGTAGCGAGGGGCGTCCTATGTTGGAAGGACAGACCCTGGCCAACGAGCTGGCCGGTGCGGGGCTGCGGGTGATATTTGGCGTGGATATGGCCCTATTTGAATGGTTGGAAGAGGTCGAGGCCCTTGTTCTGGGGGCTGACACCCTGGCCGCCGGTGGATTAGTCAACAAGGTGGGGACGGCCGAACTTGTGCAGGCGGCCCGTCGGCACGATATCCCGCGCATCGTACTGTGTACCACCCGCAAGCTGCTTCCTGCCGACTATTTGACGTCGCTGCGTTTTCGTGAGGGACCTCCCGAGGAGATCATGCCTGCTTCCGATGAGGCGATTTCTATAAGGAACCAGTATTTTGACCTCACCCCCCTGGCACAGCTTTCCATGGTCATTACCGAAAAAGGGGTCATGGAGAGGTCGGAGTTGATGGACGCCTTTGCACGGATATCTACCTATCCTGGCCTGCGGGGAAGACCAGAAGTGCGATGAGGATTGAGGCGGAGATCATCGCCGTGGGCAACGAGATATTGTTGGGCGATGTTCTGGATACCAACAGCCACTGGCTGTGTGGCCAGTTGACCGAGATGGGCATTGCAGTGCGGCGGGTATGCCAGGTGGAGGATGACCTGAATATAATCGCAGAGGCCGTCCGCTCCGCACTCCATAGGGGCGGTGACGTCGTGATCACGACGGGAGGACTTGGTCCTACCGCGGATGACCTGACACTTGAGGCCGTGGCCGCGGCCTTGGACAGAGAACTCGTTTTGCATCCTCTCGCTTTTTGCTGGGTGAAGAAAAAGTACAAGGAACTGGCTGTCAAGGGCTATGTGGATTCGTCCGATATGACGCCCACGCGGAAAAAGATGGCGCGCTTGCCCGTGGGCGCAGAAGCCTTGCGGAATGAGGAGGGGGCAGCGCCTGGTGTGCTCGCCGAATATGGTGACCGAATTATCATCAGTTTACCGGGAGTCCCAGAGGAACTGAAGGATATTTTCATGCGAGGCGTGCACCCCGTGCTGACGGCATTGGCCAAGGGAAGCACGTACCTGGAGTGGAAGGTGACCATAGATTGTGGGGATGAGTCCGTTCTGGCGCCTTTGCTCGGGGCTCTGAACGAGGAGTGGCCGGAAGTCTATGTCAAGTCGAGGGCTCGCCGCTTTGGCCCGCATGTGAACTTTTTGGTGACCCTATCTGCCGCTGGAGATGACAGGCCTTCGGTGGAATGCCTTTTAGCGTTGGCCTGGCAAGATCTGCGGCGGGCCTTGGCTCGTGAGGGGATCGACGTTCTGGACATTACAGGGGCATAAGGCGTTATCCTTTGCCAGAGAACGCTGGGATTTGAAAAGCATCTGAGATGGAGGATAGATGGAGGTTGGAACGGTTCAGCGCGTAGATATCAAAGATACGATGCAGTCGGCGTATATCAGCTATGCTATGAGTGTGATCAGCTCTCGCGCTCTGCCCGATGTACGCGACGGCTTAAAGCCCGTTCAGCGGCGGATTCTCTATGCCATGCACGACATGGGACTTCGCTATGATCGCCCTACGCGCAAGAGCGCACGTATTGTCGGTGAGGTGTTGGGGAAATATCATCCCCATGGGGACTCGGCCGTTTACGATGCTATGGTGCGCATGGCCCAGGAATTCTCCATGCGTTACGTCCTCGTGGAGGGGCAGGGCAACTTTGGCTCCGTCGATGGGGATGAGGCCGCGGCCATGCGTTATACCGAAGCGCATCTGGCGGCCATCGGCGAAGAGCTTTTGGAGGATCTTGAAAAGGACACGGTCGATTTCGTCGATAATTTTGACGGTTCCCTACAGGAGCCCGCTGTCCTGCCCGCCAAACTTCCCAACCTGCTGATCAATGGCGTGGCGGGCATCGCGGTGGGTATGGCGACCAAGATCCCCTCCCATAATCTGGGAGAGATAGTGGACGCCATCGTCTATCTGATCGATCATTACGATACCGTCGACGACGTCAGTGTCGATGACTTGATGGAAAGGGTCGAGGGGCCGGATTTCCCCACCGGGGGGATCATCCTGAGCCGGGAGGGGATACGCAAAGCCTATGCCACCGGCAAGGGGCGTGTGGTCGTGAGGGCCAAGATCCACGTAGAGGAGCTGTCCGGCGGACGCACCGCCCTGGTCGTTACAGAGCTTCCTTATCAGGTTAACAAGGCGAACCTGGTGGAACGTATCGCCGATCTGGTGCGCGATGAGCGCATTCGAGGCATCGGCGATCTGCGCGATGAATCGGATCGTACAGGGATGCGCATCGTGATCGTGCTAAAGCGCGGTGTGGAGACGGCTCCCGTTCTCGACGAACTGTACAAGCATACACAGTTGCGGGACACCTTTGGGGTGAATATGTTGGCCCTGGTGGATGGGGAACCTCGCACCCTTTCGTTGAAGAGGTCCTTGATCCACTACATTGAGCACAGGCGCGAGGTGCTTGCCCGGCGTACACGGTATGAACTGGCCAGGGCGGAGGCCCGGGCCCATATACTGGAGGGATTGCAGGTTGCTCTGGATAACCTGGATGAGGTGATCGATACCATTCGGCGCTCGCGACGGGTCGATACCGCGCGCAGGAATCTTTGCAGGAACTTTGGTTTGACCGAGGTTCAGGCTCAGGCCATCCTGGATATGCGGTTGCGCCGCCTGGCTTCCATGGAGCGGAGAAAGATCAACGAGGAATATGAGGATCTGTGCAAACAGATCGATTACCTCCGGGGACTGCTCGAGGGCGATGAGGGGATACTCGATCTTATACGCAGCGATGCCCTGGAATTGAAAAAGAAGTATGCTGACGCCCGCCGCACGTATATCAGCGATGACGGCGAATCGGTGGAGCTGCAGCCAGACCAACTTTTGCCCGACAAAGAAGTGCTGATCCTGCTCACGCGCGACGGCATGATACGCCGGATGCCCCAGAATATGGCCTATTCCAGGCGGCGAAACGTGCCCGGCATGACGGCGAGGGAGAACGATGCCCTGCATTCCTTTTGTGTGGCCAATTCGCAGGCGTCCATGGTCTTCTTTACCAACGGCGGGCAGGCGTTCAGCCTTCCCGCACATAGAATTCCCGATACGATGCAGGAGAGGGAGGGATTGCCCGTATCACATTTCGTTCAACTGGAGGACGATGAGCGAATCGTGGCCATGATACCCATAGAGGATTTCTCACAGGATGCCTGCGTCGGCATGGCCACGCGACAGGGACAGATAAAACGCCTGGCCTTTGAGGAACTCGAGACGTTGGGGCGACGCACCGCCGAGGTCATCGGATTGGCGGAAGGCGATGCGTTGGGTTGGGTGGCTGTCTGCGATGATGAGGACGAGTTCGCGATGGTGACGCGGGAGGGGAAGGCCATTCGATTCAAAGCCGACGAGGTTCGCCCCCAGGGGCGCTCTGCCCAGGGCGTCAAGGGCGTCGCGCTCAAGGGAGACGAGAATGAGGTGGTGGGCATGGATGTGGTACGCGAGGGAGGACACCTGCTGGTAGTGACGACCCGGGGCTATGCCAAGCGGACTCCTGTAAAGGAGTATGGTGTACAGGGCAGAGGGGGGCAGGGTATGTTGACTGTGGATTGGAACAGGAACGCCGAGACGGGCCCTGTGGCCGCGGCCAGGATTGTGTCTCTCGAGGAAGAAGTCGTCTTTGTGACAAAAGAGTATGAGATGGAACGGCTTGCTGTCCAAGATGTCCCCGAACTCGATCGTGCCACCTGGGGATGGCTCGTCACCAAGGAGAATGCCCTTGTGGAGACGGAAAAGGATCCCATCGTCCGTATCGTGCGTCTCAGAAGAGAGGATGAGGATGACGGGGAAACAGATCCCAGGGAGGATCCCGAAGAGGAAAGCGAGACGGACGAGGAATTCGAGGAGCAGGCTCAGGGGGAAGAGGAGCACGAAGATGGGGATGAGGATGATCCGGATGCTCCGGAAAAAGTGCGGGGGCAAAGGGCGCGTCGGGGTGCGGTGACACGGGCACCTCAACGAAGACGATCAGATTAGCGTGGCAAAGAGGTCAGCTGATCTGGGGAATGAGTGTGTGTGAGTTGGTGAGGTAAATCCAGTATGTTGGCAAAGTGGCGGCGGTACGGCACCATTATCAGGCTGCTTGGTATCCTGGTGATCGCAGCCGTCGTGGGTATGGTCGCCTATCAGGTGTATGATTTTTATCGGGATAAGGTGGGATTTACGCCTGCCAAGGCCGTTGAGACCTATTTTGTGGCTCTCGCGGCAGGCGATTATGGGGAAGTCTATCGGCTGACGGCCAAGGAGAACTTGACGGACATCTATGGGCGGGATGTCACTCGCGGCGAGTTTATGGATCAACTGCAAGGTGTTACGGGAGGACATTCCCTTCCCCTAGAGACTGTGGAGATAGAAAAAGTCTTTGAAATCAAAGATGCCCGATACTATCGGGTTGTTTTGACATTTTCCGTCGGTGCTAGATCGCGGCAGAGTCGCCTTTTGGTCGAAGCGCGTCGTGAGGGAAATTCATGGGCGATCACATATCCGTTTGCTATCATACTGTGATGCGAATCTGTGTCGTCGGGGGAGATGTGTGATGAGCGTCAGGGGGCTGCTTGCACGAGGCACAGGTCCCATGCTCGAGTTTATGCCTGAGCCCAGCGTGGATGAGATCGCCGAGACGATCGTGGCCTTCACCAACAGCGTTGGGGGTGTGATCGTCGTGGGCATGGACGAGGATGGTGGACTATATGCCGACGCAGCCGAGTATCTGGAGCCTATCCTCAATCGGGCCTTGGAAATGTGCGAGCCTCATTTTAGAGTGGAGGATCTGCCCGAGTGGCATTCTGAGGATACGTCCCGGGGAAAGGTGGTGACTATCACGGTCAAGCCCACCTCTCGCCTGTTCAGCGTCGAGGGCAGGGACTTTTTTGTACGTTCTGGTTCCCTTAATGTGCGCCTCAGTCAGGAACAGATAAGTAAAAGCCAGCGACGGACCCGGGTACCCTTTGAGGACGATGTGGTTCCCGGTGCGACGCAGGACGATTTTGACGAGGACATCATCGAGGAGTATCGACGTAACCGCGTCGATCGGGGACCTCGAAGTGGCTCCTTTACGCAGTACGATCTTTTGCGCGATGTTGGAGCCATCGACCCGTCCGGTGCTCCCACTGTTGCCGGTATGCTCCTCTTTGGGGAAAATCCCCAGCATTTCTTTCCTCAGCTGGGTATCGTGATGGTACGATTCAAGGGGACAAGCATTCGCGAATCGGCCACCACCCCCGACCGTTACAGCCGCCGTGTGGAGATCGTGGGTCCGGCTCCCCGCATGGTACAAAGCGCCTGGGATCTGCTTCGCGAGGAGCTTGAGCGGCAACCACATATGAATGGACTTGAGCGTCAGGAAGGTTACGAGTACCCCCTTGAGGCGGTGCGAGAAACGGTGGTAAATGCGGTCTGTCACCGGGACTATGGCATCACGGGACAGCGCATCGAGATCCGCCTGTTCGATGATCGTATGGAGGTTATTTCACCTGGTGGGTTGCCAGGACATATCACCCTCGATAACCTCCTTGAGGAGCACTACTCGCGCAACCCCCGATTGGTGCGAGGACTTTATTATTGGGGCTATATCGAAGAGTTGGGGCAGGGTATAGATATCATCTATGACGTGATGCGCCGCGACCGTCATCCCCCTCCGGAATTCAAAGATACGGCGAGAAGCTTTACGGTGACGCTGCGCAATGCGGTGGATCGGGTGGAGCTTCGGTTCGGCGATCAACTGAATCCCCGACAGATAGAGGCCCTTCGGTATCTTCAGGATCACGAGCGTATAAACAATAGCCGGTATCGCGAGTTGTGTCCCGACGTATCCTCGGAGACGGTGCGGCTTGATCTGAGCGATATGGTGGAAAAAGGAATCCTACTTAAAATAGGGGCCAAGCGGGGCACCTATTATGTACGAAAGTGAGATACTAGGGAGCACCATGATCCGTTTGGGACGCATCCTCCTGTACCTTTGCTTTGGTGCGCTGGTCGCCGTTCCGGGTGTGGTCCTGATGGCATGTGAAGAGGCGCCCACCCCCTCACCAGCACCCTTTCCAGATACCCTGCCCACTCCCACGCCGGCGGTCGAGCAGATCATCGAGGGGCAGACTTTTGCCATCTCCTTCGGGGAGACATTATTGGCCACTGAGGAGCTCCATGCGGAGCGCGTAGAGGATCGTTTGGTTCTGTCCAGCGATATGCAATGGTATCTTGAACCGTCCATGACGCAGCGTCGCACTCTGGTCGTGTCGGACGCCCTTGCCCCGATGCGTTATGACCTGGAAAGCGAGCAATTGGGCGCGCGTTCGGTTTGGGTAGGCGAAAAGGGCGAGCAGGGCATGGACTGTGTGAATAATAATCTGAATTGGGTCGCCCCTGTTCTTTTTGAGGGCGTCGGTCCCTCTCCCGAGATCATGTTGGAGAGGACTCCTTCGGCTTTGCCCTTTGTACTGATGATGCTGCGCTATCAGCGGGAGAGTAGAGGGATATCGGATGAAGCGTTGCGACTCAGTTGCCTGGATATTATGGAGGATTATCCTGTGAGTCGTCCTCTCACGATAACCCTTGCCCCCGAGCACAAGGGGGCCGTCATCGGCACGGTGGCCCTCAAGGGGCAGATTGAGGAGGACCCCAGTCCTCAGTTCGTATTCTGGTTCCGCCCCGAACGGCAAGTTCTGTACAGTGTAGAGATCCCTGACCATCGGTTCGGATTTTGGGAGTCCTGGACTCACAGGCAGCTTGAGGGGCGGAACGAGCTGGTCATCACGAACATTGGTAGTGCGCCGGAGCGTCCCACACCCTCGCCCAAGGGTGAGGCGCGCCGCCTGCCCCTGGCGT
>CAZMOW010000033.1:0-23838 GCA_964567975.1 uncultured Anaerolineales bacterium
AGCGTCTGCACCACCGCATAGTGGCCACCGCTACAATCCGCGAGCATCTCTGTCAGCGTAGTGAGGGTATCGAACCAATCATCGTGAAAATGTTCCTCTTCGCTCTCCCACTCGGCCCAGTCGGTCACAAAGGAGTCGGTGCGCATGCTTCCGCCCTGGATCGTGGCCCGGATCGGACACCCCAATATGGCCTCCACCCAGGGCACACGGCCATAGGGTGCACGCGTGCGGATGCGATCGCCATAGGATTCCAACACCCCCTCGTCCTCGGGCGACTCCACCAACCGATCAAGGTCCAATATATCGGGCGTCACCCTGATATCCTTGGAGGCCAGAGAGCCATCCTTGAGGGGTAACCACAACTTCCCCAAGGGAGTATGGGGCACAAAAGCCACCAGCATCTTCTCTCCTTGCCACCATGCCTCGTGCCACGCGAACAACTCCTTCACATCCAGTCTTTCTTGCATCCGGCCCAAACTCCGTTTCCCTATACAGTTGCCAATTCGCCAGTCCCACGGTACAATTCTACTTGTTCCTTACGAGTAGATCAAAGTCCGAAAACCGGCGATCATCCATCCGTCTTGAGAGGAGGCGAATTCGTGCCCGACCACATCGTTCCCTGCACATACTTTGAAAAGGCCGGTGCACAAAACTCGAAAAAGACGATACAATTGGCCAGGGAGCGTGCCAAAACCCTGAATATAGAACACATCGTCGTCGCCTCGACGACTGGTGAGACAGGAGTCCTGGCCGCAGAGACACTGGGAGGATGTCACGTCGTCGTCGTCAGCCACTCCACCGGTTTCAAGAATCCCAACCATCAACAACTCAAAGCCGAATACCGAGAGCGCATCGAGGCAGCAAATGCCGACATCCTCACCTGTCAGCACGCCCTAGGAGGCGTGGGACGCGCCGTGCGGCGAAAACTGGGCACCTACCAACTCGAAGAGATCATGGCTTTCACGCTGCGCAATTTCTGCCAGGGCATCAAGGTAGTATGCGAGATTACCATCATGGCCGCCGACGCCGGCCTCGTGCCGGCGGGAGAGGTAATCATAGCCATTGGGGGAACGGGGCGCGGCGCCGACACGGCAGCGGTCATGCTCTCTGCCAACGCTCAGGATTTCTTTGACCTACGCGTGCTCGAGATCCTATGCAAACCCCGCTGCTGGCAATAAGCTCCCCTGTCGCGGACAAGGCGGCCATCCACGCCACCTGCGCTCAGGACTCTTCTACAGGGGTCTCGGCCGGCGTATCCCAGGACACGTCAGGAGAGGATGGTGAAAGGGTATTCTCCCCACGCAGGTAAAAGGCCGTCTCCCGCGTATTGCGTTCCAGCGCCAGCAACAGATGAACCAACTCGCTGACAGCGTACGTCAAGATAAACTGGACAACGGCAAAAAGTAACACGAGAATCCCTGCCACGAGACCGGGAAGAAAGCCCCCCACCTGACGCAGGCCCGGTATTCCTGCAAGCAACGGGCTTTGAAATCCCACGCCCTCCTGAACCGCACCGAGGATCACGGTGAGAACGGCCAATAATCCGCCTGTTACGAGGACGATCCAGGCTATGATTTTGTATATTAGAGCCACCGCACGCAAAGCGCGAAATCTTTTTTCCACGGTCGATTTCCCTCCTCAAAACCTCATCTCACACTTTTTTGGGCGTCCCCTTGTCAGGACAACCAACACCAAGTAGCATTATAGCATGGCGTATACCCTTCTCGCAAGGTCATCTGCACAAAACCCAGGATCCCATCAAAGAGCGAGCATAATAGACGAGACATCTTGGGAGGCAAAAGCCCGAGGAGAGGCGCCGACAAATCAAGACAGGTAGTGTTTGCCATCTAAAATCCCGAATACTATAATGGACCGCAATTGGACACCGTCAAATAAGGGTCCGTTTACGCATATAAAGGGGGCACCCAGGGCTGAACTGGGCTCAGAACATGCACGGCTGACCAAGGATTTCTAAATCACCTATAACGGGAGAAACAGATGATATCGAACGAGGATGACACGATCAGCTTTATACCAGAACTGATAGATACGATCCGCACTTTCATAAAAGAGTACGAAGAGAAGGAAGGCCCTTTGGCAGGGGATCTCGAACGGGGCCTGGTCATCTCTTACGCGCTGGGGGTCATGCGTTGCGATCTGGAGACCGTATGGCAAACCCTGGGAGAAGCGCAAACCTTCCAAAAACTGCATCCGCGCGACCTGTTCGAGGAATGCGTGGGAGAGAATTGGGAAGGACGCACGGATCAGAAGTTAGCTATCAAAGAGGCTCTGAAAGAATTGCCCCTTCAGATCAACTTTGATTAGGCGTGCTGCGCCTGCATAAGCTTATAGACAGCACGCAGGTTATCCTGGTGAAGCTCGCTGACCATGCCATCCAGGGGAATACGGGATTTCCCACAGGACTCGATATCGATCTCGGCCAGCTTTTCTAGCGGCTCATCGTCCTCCACGAGACCTTGAACCTTCTCAACGATGGTGGACAAATACGAAAGACTGGTGTCGATGGCCTTCTGTGCCTCCCCTCGTAAAAGCACGTGTCCATGTCCCTGCACGATGAAATCGATCTCCATCTCCTTGAAATGTAACAGGGTGGCTCGGAGTTGATCTATATTCCCGTTCACGATATAGGGAACGGGCATGATCGCATCGCCGGCGATCAGCACCTGATCTTCCATCTCGAACACGCTTATACCATCGGGACTGTTACCGGGCGTATGAAACAGTTCCAACTTTCTGTTTCCCAGATTGATCTGCATCTCCTTTCCGAACGTCATCCCCGGCAAGCGTAACTTGACCTCCGCTAGCTCTGGCGTCCGGCGGCGTGCCCTTTCCAACCTTCTCTCACCAAAACGCGCCAACACCTCACGACATTCATCGTGGGCGATGACCTCCGCTCCCTCAAAGAGCCAGTTCCCATATACATGATCCGCATGGTGATGGCTGTTTACAACGTAGTGAATGCTATTGCCGGGACCGAGCTCATCCTCGACAAAGGAGATAACCTGGCGCGTCTCCTCGGGAAAAGGCAGCGTGTCCACAACGACCGCCCCCTCATCAGTTATAAAGACGGTCGAGGTCACCCGCAAATAAAGGTCACTCAAAAAAACATGGATACCATCCACAACCCTCTCAATTCTCAAAAGACGTTACCCCTTCTTTCTAATATACCTTTCATATCGAGCACGCGGCTCAAGGGAAACACCGCGAAAAGAACCAATTTGTTGCCAATCAAGTATCGACTATAGACAATATCACAATAACGACTAAATGTCAAGAAAAACAAGATAAATTGCAGATAATTTGGACAATACATTATAAAGCTGCTATCATAAAGTTGAGTCAAGAATCACAAGTCTGTACATTTTCTTTCTCAGACTGCAATCTACTATCAGAGGAATAAAGAGATGATCCTGGAAAGAATCCGCAAAGCCTATCCCCAGCTCACCAAGAGCCAAAGAACACTGGCTGATTATATCGCCTCTTCCTACCGAGATGTGGCCTTTATGACCGCATCGCGCCTGGCCGAGGCCGTCGAGCTCGACGAAGCTACTGTAATCCGCTTTGCACAGCGCCTGGACTATCCTGGTTATCCCGAGCTCATCGAAGCGGTCCAAAAACTCGTGCGGCAAGAGCTCGATAAATCCGGCGTCGCATCACGAGAGCCCCTCCTGACAAGGCTATACGCCGAGATGGAGGATCTCCGTCGCGTCGCAGAGCATATTCCACCCGAGACGGCACATAGGGCGGTCGAGATGTTGCAAAAGGCCGAAAAGATCTATCTCGTGGGTCAGGGCTCTGGCGCCGCCCTGGCCGAACTTTTTACCCTATCGTTGCGATCCCTTGATATGAGAGCTCTACACGTCGCAGGAGACGCCCACAAGCTGTTCATGGATCTCGACGCCCTTTCATCCAAAGACCTGCTGGTAGCCTTTGCCACCCAGACGAGCCCCATGGCAGCCAAAGCCGTCAAATACGCCGGATACAAAGGCGCCCCTACCCTTGCCCTGGCTTGGTCCCCCACAGCACCTTGCGCCCAAGCCGCAGATATTTCCCTGAGCTATACCCTGAGGGACGCGCCCGGCACACACCCCATCGCACTCACGGCGATCCTCATCGATGCCCTCACGGATCACCTGAGCATGTTGAACCGGGGGCAGGTCGAGGCCCGGAAGCATCGTCAGACAAAAGTGCAAGAGTTCTTCAAGAATCCATAAGGTAACGACGCTTCCAAAGCACACAAAAAAGGCCCCCATCACTGAGGGCCTGCTGCAATCCCCGGGATGCCGTGTGTCCAGGAATGTATGAACCCCATACATCAGGTGGGTGCCGTCCGTTGGTCCAGGGTGCCATACGATAAGCTCCACAAAACCACTCCAGGAAGCTGGCTCCCAAAATAAAAGTGTTGGTTCAGTTATTGTGAACATCACCAACATCCCAGCGATTACACGTATAAATATAACACATGCTCCGAGATGATGCAAAATTCCATTTTTCCTGTGCGGGCGCCAGAACTTGACATGCGGCTCCCATGTCCGTATCATGCTCTAAAGCTGAGAAACTTGATCATACAGAGGAGGCTCCATGCCGAAAAAAGTCGTCAAGGTACCAAGATTTCCAACCCTGAACGGATGGGTAAATCGCATACTCCGTGTCGACCTGAGCGATATGACCATCGAGGTGCAGGAGACTGCCCCCTACGTCCCCGATTTCCTCGGCGCGCGGGGCATTGCCGCCAAGATAGCATGGGACGAATATCCGGAACCCGTCGAGCCCTTTGATCCCCGTAATCCCCTTATGGTATTCCCGGGCGCTTTGACGGGCTCCCGTTCTCCATATTCTGGGCGTACAAATGTCTGTGCCTTCAGCCCCCAGTCCTATCCCTACCACTTTTTCACGCGCTCGAACGTGGGCTCCCACTTTGGCGGCGAGCTCAAGCGCGCTGGCTATGACGGCATCGTCGTGACCGGCGCCAGCGAAACGCCCGTGCGCCTCAGAATCCGCGACGATGAGGTGAGCATCTTGCCCGCGGAGGATCTCTGGGGCCACCACACCTTGGATACCCTGGAAGAGCTCGAATCCACTGATGGAGAGGGCACGCGAGCCCTCGTAATAGGTCCCGCCGGCGAGCGCCTCAGCAGGATCGCCACCATCCACGCCGCAAGCTCATCAGCCTGTGGACAAGGGGGTTTTGGCGCCGTCATGGGCTCGAAAAGACTCAAGGCCATCTCGGTCATGGGCACGGGCCAAGTGCCCCTGGCGGACGCCGAGCGCCTCAACCAACTCACCCGAGAGGTGGGCAAGGAAGCCCGTACCATGTGGAACGCCCGAAGGCGCATCGAGCATCTCAATGAAACCATGGCCGAGAAAGAGATAGGCAGAGTACGTCCCTATGCCTGCACCGAGGCGTGTGTTTCCCCCTGCAACCTTTACTATCAAGACGTTCCCGGCCGCGCCCACGACTGCAAATACAGTGGACACTGGGCTTGTGTGGGTACCATCTTTCGCGGCATGGGACCCAAATCCGACACCGGCGGCGTGTTCGACTGGCAACTGGGCACCCGCGGTGGCCTGGAGATGAACGTACTTTCCAACCGCTACGGGTTGAATCAGTGGGAACTCATCATCGGCATGGTACCCTGGCTGGAAGCGTGTCAGGACGCTGGGTTGATCTCCGAACTGAATGGGGAAACCATGGACTGGCAATCCCCCGACTTTTGGGCTCACTTTTTAAAAGCCCTTGCCTACCGTGAAGGTATGGGCGACGCCCTCGCTGAGGGGGGCTGGGCAGCAGCCAAGTCGCTATCCCTGGGAGAAGATCTGGTAAGACGTTACTATACTGGCTGGGGCTATTCGGGACACTGGGACGGGCATGGATCCTGGTCCAACCACATCGTCTTCCCCTTCTGGCTCGTATCCGCGCTGCAGTGGCTGACCGACACCCGAGATCCCATACCCAGCGGACACGGATACGTCCACGGGGTGATGAACTTTGGCCCGGCCAACGATCATCCCATCGCGGGCTCTGAGGATAATCCCATCACCTGGGATCACATGCGAGGCGTTGCCGAGCGCATCTATCGCGATTCCGACGCCCTGGATCCCTTTGGTGGCTACAATGCCAAGGCATATCCTGGCCTTTTCCACACCAAACGGTCCGTGATAAAGGATTGCCTGCCGGTCGATGACTTTGTCTTCCCCATGATCTACAGTCCCAACACGGAGGATCATTTCTGCCGCATCGGCGATATCCCGGGAACCTCCGTCGAATATCATCTTTTCAAGGCCGGCACCGGGACAGATTGGACGGAAAAAGAGTTCGAGCAAGCGGCCGAAAGGGTCTATACCCTGGAGCGTGCCCTGACCGTTCGGCACTGGCGCCGTGGTCGCAGGATGGATGAGATGGTGCTGCCCTCCTTCGAGTACAAGGAGAACTGGGGCAACCCCTGCCTGGAGGAGCGCTACGGATTGGACCGCAAAAAGTTCGCGCCCGTCATGGACGAATACTATGAGCTACGAGGTTGGGATCCAAAGACCGGATGGCCCACCAAAGAACATCTGGACGACCTTGATCTGGAGGATGTATACGAGCCCATGATAGAGGGTGCCGCCCGAGCGGAAGAGAAATTGCCAGAGCCACCAGAAGCGGGCCCTGTTTCCCAATCCCTGGTCGAAGAATAGCGAGCGCAAAAGAGAAGCGTCGGTGCACCGACGCTTCTCTTTTGTCATTTGCCCTTCCCACCAAGGAGGTTACAATATCTGTAATTCACACATAGTGGCACTCTGAACCTAGATGGTGGAGAGCCACACCAGTAAACAAGAAAGGGGATCAAATGCCAAATCAAGTACGGGGAATCATCCCCCCTCTCACCACACCTTTTACAAAAGAGGGCGAGGTCTATGAAAAAGGGCTCCGTGACTTGGTAGAGTTCCAGATCGAAGGGGGATCTGACGGCCTCTTTATCTGTGGAACCTATGGGTCCGGGCCCGTCATGACCCTCGAACAGCGCAAACAGGTGACAGAGATCGTCGTCGACCAGGCAAAAGGACGAATCACCGTGATCGCTCATGTGGGAACGGCCTCGACGGACAAATCGGTCGAGTTGGCTCAGCATGCGGAGGCAGAGGGCGTCGACCTCATAGCCTCCATCTCGCCATACTATCACAATCACAAGGAACGCGCCGTGCTCGGGTATTTCCGCACCTTGGTAAATGCGGTGGACAAAGAGGTGTTTGTCTACAATAACCCCGCCTGTTCTGGAGTGACCATCTCCCCCAGTTTCTTGCATGATCTGGTCGATGTGGGCGTCACGGGTGTAAAAGATAGCGGTTTCAGTTACGTCGACTTTACCCACTTTGTGCTGGAATTGGAAGACACGCCCGATTTCACCTTCATCATCGGCACAGAGGGCATCGCCCTGCCGGCATGGCTGGCGGGTGCAAAGGGCTGCGTCTCTGGCCTGGCCAACGTCTTTCCCGAGTTGATGGCCGAACTCTGGAGGTTGTATCAGAAGGGGAATATCCAAGAGGCTGCCAAGCTACAGCTAAGGGTCAACAAAGCGCGTAGGATCCTGCACATTCCCGACTCCACCAACACCGCCTGCTATGCCGTCCTCAAAGCGCGCGGCGTGGACGTCGGCTATCCCAAAGCGCCCTTCTTGCCCGTGGCAGAGGACAAGCGCGAGGCCATGCTTGAGGGATTCGAGGGGATGGGTTTGCTCTGATGCTTATCAGAAGCAAGGAGATCTTACTATGACAAGCGACGTAAGCGGATCGGAACGCTCCCACCCGAGAGTTATATGTCTGGGCGAGACGATGCTCATGTTCGCTCCTCCCCGGCACGAGCTGATCGAGTACTCTATCGATTTCAAGGCCTATCATGGCGGTTCGGAGTCGAACGTGGCCATCGGTCTGGAAAGGCTGGGGATGCACGCGGGATGGGTCAGCAAACTCCCAGAGACCGCCCTGGGACGCAAGGTCGTGAACGAGCTCCGCGCCTTCGGCGTGGACGTCTCCAGTGTCGCATGGACCGACGAGGGACGTGTGGGGCTCTTTTTCTTCGAATGGGCCTCCCCTCCTCGTCCCCTGATGACCATATATGACAGGGACCACAGCGCGGTGAGCACCCTGGTGGCGGACGACCTGGACTGGGACTATATCGCGGGGGCGGAGTGGCTGCACATGACTGGCATCACCCCCTGTCTTAGCGACACCTGCCGCCTCAGCGTGCCCGAGATCGCCAGACGGACGCGGGAAGCCGGCGTAAAGATCTCTTTCGATGTCAACTATCGTTCTCTGCTGACCACGCGGGAAGAGGCGTGTCATAGATACGCCGATATACTTCCCTATGTGGACCTCTTTATCACCACAGAAGAGGACGCGGAGATGTTTCTGGGAGAATCCATGGACAGGGAACAGACCGTGCGCACCCTCTTTTCAGAGAACGATTTTGATGCCGTGGTCATGACCCTGGGCGAGGAGGGAAGTATAGCCTACGACGGCACATCGGTATATACCGCCTCGGGCTATGAAGTGGAGACGGTGAACCGGCTGGGAGCTGGCGACGCCTTTGATGCCGGCCTCCTCTACGGCTATCTCCTTCAGGATCTGGGGCAGGGGCTGAACTATGGTATGGCCATGGCCGCGCTCAAGATGACTATCCCACAGAACATCCCGCCGGTGAACAAGGAGGACGTGGAACGCCTTCTCGCCGGCAGACATATCGATGTAGTACGCTAACAGCAAACTGCAGGGGGAGATCTTTCCCCCTGCAGTTCCCCTTAGATGCGCGTGCTAAACGTCAGGGGATAGAAAGCACCTAACTCCAGGCTTATTTTACCCTATCCCGGTGTAACATCTGCCTCTCCTCTGGCGTCGGCCTCCTCCCCCGAGCCCACACACTGAAATTCTGTGCAGCGGGGTCGCGCAGGTCGACGATGTGCCTCCACATACGCTCGATCAAATCCTCTCTCACATCCTCATAATCTGGATCATCGATCAGGTTCGTCATCTCATGAGGATCCACCTCCAGATCATAGAGTTCATCCATGTCCGAGGCGTTGAATCCGTACTTGTATCGCCGTGTCCGTAGCCACCGCTGTTCATAGGTATAGGGATGATGATGCCGCACCATATAGATATCCTCTCGGGGCTCCACCAGTTCGCCACCCGACAGCACGGGGATCAGGGACTGAGCGTTGGAACAATAAAAGGGTTCCGCCCCCGCCCAGGCCAACACCGTGGGGGTCAGATCGTGAAGATAGACGAACTCGTCGCAGACCTGATGCTCCAGTGTCCCGGGACCGGCCACGATGAGGGGGATGCGCTGAATGTCATCGTAAGGATAAGGGCCTTTGTCGATGAGCTTGTGATGCCCGACCATGCTTCCATGGTCGGAAGCATAGACGATCAACGTGTCGTCAAGGAGACCCATCTCCTCCAGCTTGTCGATGATGCGCCCCGTCTCCCAATCCAGAAAAGCGCAATATCCCGCATACTTGGCCACGGCCTCGCGCCAGACGGCCTCGTCCATATCCTCGATGCCCCAATAATTGGTGCTCATCATCCTTTGCATCCAGGGTTTGTTCTCCCAATTTTCCTCCATGCTGGGCGACAGGGTCACATCCTCTCTCGTGAACGCAGAAAAGAACGGCTCCGGCAGGATATAGGGATCGTGTGGTCCCCAGAAATTGGCCCATATGAAAAAGGGACGACCGTCATCCTCGCCCCGTGTACCCAGACGATGAATCAGATCGATGGTCTCCCCCGCCACATAGTGCTCGAAACTGGCCTCCACGGAGCCTCTTTGCCGCGCATAAATCTCGAAACTCTCATTGGCTGGATAGTAGACCGCCTCTTCCAATTCTGGTACCTCGAGCCCCCGCTCTGCCAGATACTCCATATAATGGTTGACGGGATACTTGCACGACCCACCAAAGGAACGCATGTAGACGCCACCGGCCGGATGGGAATAGCCTAACCAATCGTTGGCTTCAAAGCCAAAATGGGTGGGGCCATACGTGTCATCGATGTGCCATTTCCCCGTATATCCAAGACGATATCCTTCATCGAGAAGGGCTCCGGCCAGGTTGGGTATATCCTGCCTAAAAACGCCCCCGTTGCGCGTCACGTTGTGCTGATGGGGATACAGACCAGAGAAAAAGGAGGCCCGTGCTGGTGAACAGACGGTAACGGGTGTAAAAGCGTGGGAAAAGCGCACGCCACGCTTCGCCAGGGCATCGAGCGTGGGCGTGTCCGCCAGGTCGCCCCCGTAGGCACCGATGGAATCCACACGCTGCTGATCGGTAAGGATAAAAAGTATATTCTTCTTTTTCATACGCCAGGCCTTTCTATTTGACTACTTGACCCATATCATCCAATGTAGCACAAACGAGAATCCTTGCCAAGCGTGTTGACATCCACCCGTTCGGCCGCTATGCTCGTTTATCAGATGAATGTAAGCAGAGGAGATTGTCCATCATGAAGATCGAACAGATCCGCACCATTCCCCTTTTGGGAGAAACACCTATCTCTGGCTGGGAACACGAAACGCAACCAGAAACCAACCTGCACACCATTATAGAAGTAGAAAGCGACGAGGGAGTGGTAGGGGTGGGAAGCGCCTACACCAGCACCCCCCTCGTGAACGCCGCGGTTCAGTTGCTCAAGTCCCATCTGATCGGAGAATCGGCCGTGGAACCGGATCGGGTTACGGAAAAGCTCCATCAGATGACCTTCTGGCAGGGGCGCGGTGGCTCTATCACCCACGCCATCAGCGGCATCAATATCGCCCTCTGGGACCTCTTTGGCAAGGCCACGGGACAGCCTGTGGGGCGACTCTTGGGGGGACGCTACCGGGAGTGTATCAGACCCTACGCCTCCATCATCTTTGAGTGGCCGCCCGAAGCCTTTGCCTGGACACTGGAGGGCATCGTAGAGCAGGGATTCAGGGCCATCAAGATGGGGTGGGGCAAATTTGGATTGGTGAGCGACGAGCGTGACGAGGCCATGGTCAAGACGGCGCGCGAGACCGTGGGAGATGAGGTTGCCCTGATGGTGGACGCGGGAGGAAGTGGACAGTTTTGGCCCCACGAGTACAAATGGGCCCTGGAAAAGGCCCACATGCTCAAGGACTATGACGTCGCCTGGTTCGAGGAGGCCCTGAGACCGGACGACATTGAGGGCTATATCCTCCTACGAGAGCACGCCCCTGTGCCCATCTCCGCCTGCGAGGTCCTCACCCGCCGCCAAGCGTTCATCCCCTGGATAGAGCGCCATGCCGTGGACATCGTCCAGCCCGATGCCACCAAAGTGGGCGGCCTCTCAGAAGCACGGCAGATCGCGTGGATGGCCTACAATCACAATGTGACCATGGTAAGCCACGGTTGGAACACGGTCTTCGGACTCCATGCCGACCTGCACCTCGCGTCAGCCATGCCAGAAGCGAAATACGTGGAGTATATCACTCCCTCCCCTTACATCGACGACCTATCGCAGACGCCCCCCGAACTGGACGACGAGGGTTACCTTCCCATCCCCACAACGCCCGGCCTGGGCGTCACCCTCGATCGCCAAAAGGTGGAGCGCTACTCGGCGGGACGCGTATACACTTTTGAATGATCCCAGGCCTTTTGGCGCGAGAGACAAAGGCATCGCATAGACTTTCTGTCTATGAGATGCCCGTTCCCGCCAAACACCGGCGCTGGCTCATAGGATAGACTCAAAGCAATGGATGACAGAAATCGAAAAACACAGATCGTGGAGCTTTGACACAGGCCAGCACCCATGCTAGAATGCTGGCTGGCGGAATGTGAGACGAACCATCAAAATCCTCGACAACGTGGTCATCTTGTACCACAGGTCTGGCGATGCGCATACTCGTTTCGGGATGCGCGTTGACAAAGAAGTCGAAACGTGCCAGCTTTTTCTGTGGAGAAAGCTGGCTCTTATCTTGTGAAGAGCATAGTGGGAGATACATGGTCCAAGTGTTACCTTTTCGGGGTATACTCTATACTCCATCGTACGCAAACCCCGGCATCTATGCCCCTCCTTATGATGTAATAGATGTGACAGAGCGGACAGAATACTTGAAACGGGACCCTCACAACGTGGTACAGTTGATCCTAAAACCAAAATCAGGAGACGACAACTGGTACCGGGAGACGGCACACAAACTGCAACGCTTTCTGGCGGAGGGAATACTTGCCAGAGACGAGTCTTCCTTTCTCTACGGTTACCGTCAATACTTTACGTTAGGGGAGGGGGAAACGTACGTGCGAACGGGCTTTATGGGGCGTGTGCGGCTGGAAGAATGGGGCAAAGGCATCTATCCCCACGAGCGCACGCGAGCCGAACCGCTGGAGGACAGACTGCGGCTGATGCGCGCCACGCGTGTGAACATGAGCCCCATCTTTGGGATGTACCGGGATCCCGAGAAGGAACTTGGTCCTTGGCTCGAGCCCCCTCAAAAACCCGTAGCAGACTTTTGGGAGGAGGCAGAACGGCACATCTTTTGGCGCATTCGAGATCACCGGGCCATCGACGCCCTGGTCCAGGCGATGAAAGCGCGAGATGTGGTCATCGCCGATGGCCACCACCGCTACGAAACAGCTTTGACATATAAGCGAGAACGCCATATCCAAGAGGGAACGTCCCGCAGTCCAAAACCATACGATCATGTGTTGATGTACCTCACAGCCGTCGAGGACGAGGGATTGCGTATTCTTCCCTCTCATCGCGTGGTCAGGGGAACAACAGATCTTGATTGGACGGAGCTGAAAGAACGTCTACAGAGGGCTTTTGCCCTCACCGCTTTGCCAGAAGAGGCCTCCCTCGCAGAGGCCATCTCGACCTATCCCAAGGACAGCGTCGCCATCGGTGCCTGCATCAAAGGTGCAGGGAAATGGATCCTCAAACTGCGCTCTCCACAGCGAATCCATCTTGACTCTGAAAGGGACATGCCAGAGGAGATCGCCACGCTGGACGTGTCCGTACTGCAGACTCTTGTTCTACAACCCCACTTTGGTATATCGGAGCAGGTTCTGACCACCACGGAGCGCGTGACCTACACCACCAACGAGACCAGGGCCTGTAATACCGTCGCACGGGGCGAGGCTAATGCGGCATTCATTCTTAGACCCCCCTCCGTAAAACGCATCTGGGACGTGGCGCGCGCCGGATTGAGTATGCCACAAAAGAGCACCTACTTTTATCCGAAATTGCTTACGGGATTGGTCTTCAATCCCTTATATTGATCAGGCATCGTGAAAACAAGATAGTCAAGGAGGTCATATGAAGATACTCGTCACGGAAACCATCAGCCAGGTGGGCCTGGACCGCCTGCGCCGATATGCACAGGTGGACGTTCGCAAAGACCTCTCTCACGACGAATTGCGGGATAGCATCGAGCAGTACGACGCCCTCATCGTGCGAAGCGGCACCAAGGTCACATCCCATATCCTCTCGGCTGGAAAGCAGCTGCGTGTCGTGGGACGGGCGGGCACGGGAGTTGACAACATCGATGTCGACGCGGCGACAGAAGAGGGGATCGCCATAGTAAATGCCCCCACCGGCAATTCTAATGCTGTGGCAGAACAGACCATTGCCCTTATGCTGGCCCTCGCACGTCGTCTGTACCCCGCCATCGCCTCTCTCAAAGCTGGCCGCTGGGAAAAGAATTCCTTACAGGGCATCGAAGTGAGGGGCAAGACCCTGGGACTCATAGGACTGGGACGCATCGGGAGTCTGGTGGCCTCGAAAGCCAAGGCGCTGGAGATGCGGGTCATCACTTTCGACCCTTATGCATCAGAGGAACGCGCCGCCTCGAGCGGCGTTTCTCTGGTATCGCTGGAAGACTTGCTTACCACCTCCGACTTTGTCTCCGTTCACACTCCCCTGACCCCCGAAACACGGGGCATGATAGGTACCGAGGAACTGGCCAAACTAAAGCCCTCGGCCTATATCATAAATTGTGCGCGCGGCGGCATCGTGGACGAACAGGCGCTCAAACTCGCCCTGGAAGCGGAACGCATCGCAGGAGCCGCCCTGGATGTCTTTGCAGAGGAACCGGCGGTGGACAACGAACTCCTCGAGTCCCCCCACCTCATCACCACGCCCCACCTGGGCGGATCGACGGCAGAGGCCCAGGATTCTGTGGCCCTCGACGTCGCCCAGGCGGTCATCGACGTATTGGAGGGCGGTATGCCCGCCACGCCCGTCAACATGCCCTATCTCCCGCCCAAGGCGGCCGAATTCTTGCAGCGATACACCGACCTGGCGCAACGTCTGGGAAGCTTTTTTGTCCAGTGGCATGGCAGACTCCCCAGCAAAATCGAACTCACGTACGAGGGCAAAGTCCGCCAGTACGACACGCGCATCCTGACCTCGGCATTCCTGGCAGGGCTGCTTTCTCCCATCAGCACGGAACCCGTCAACATGGTCAACGCCCTCCACGCAACCGAGGAACGTGGCATAGCGATCTCTGAGATGCGCCAGGGGCGACGCGAGCACTTTGAAAGCGTCCTTCGCGCCCGATTTGATACGGAGGACGAGGAGCAGAGTATTGCGGGCACCATACTTCAAGATCACCCCTATCTGGTAAGCCTGGATGGACAGCGTCTCGAATGTGTCGTCCAGGGACACATGCTCGTGGACTCGCACCACGACCGGCCGGGCATCGTCGGTGCCATGGGCCAGATACTGGGAGAAAACAACATAAACATCTCCTTCGCACAGCTGAGCCGTACCAGCCGTGGCGGCAGGTCGATCATGATTCTGGGCCTGGACGAAAAGGCACCTCCCGACGTGCTTGAGGAACTCGCCCGGGTGCCCAACGTCTGCCGCGTGCGTATGGTCGATCTCAAGCCCCTACAAACCACCTAAAAATACCGCACCGTATTCCCCAGGGAGGACATGTTCATGCTCAAAGTCGGCATCATCGGCTACGGACATCGAGCGTCGCACATGGCCCGCCGACTGGGTATATTCGACATCCCCTACCGAGTGGCGGCCATCGCGGACCCGCGTGCCGACGAACTCGAGGCCTCCTCCGATCCGCTCCTAGAGGAGACCACCTTTTATCAGGACGCGGACATCATGCTGGAACAGAGCCCCCTGGACGGAGTCATGGTGGGCACGCGCTGTTACCTGCACAGCGAGATGGCCTGCAAAGTGGCCGCACACGATCTGCCCCTTTTTCTCGAAAAACCCGTGGCCATCAGCTTTCAACAGTTGGAAGCCCTAAAGTCGGCCTTTATCCACGTGAGCGCACCCACCGTCGTCTCCTTTCCCCTGCGACTCACACCCATCGTACAAAAGGTAAAGGAGATCATAGAAGCTGATACCATTGGTACCGTGGAACACGTGGTCGCCTTCAATGATGTTCCCTATGGGGGCGTGTACTATCATCGGTGGTATCGAAATTACGATCAGGCGGGAGGGCTATTTCTCCAAAAAGCCACCCACGATCTGGATTATATCCACTATCTCCTGAAGCAACGCCCGGTTACCATCGTCGCCACAAAGGCACAGCGCGTCTATGGCGGCAACAAGCCCTTTGACCTCCGCTGCGTCGATTGCCAGGAACGGAAGACGTGTCCCGAAAGTCCCTTCAACCTATTTTATCGAGGATTCGAGGGCGACAAAGTGACGTGGGACACTGAGCGGATGTGCAGTTTCTCAGAGCACATTCGCAACCAGGACATGGGCAACTGCATCATCGAGTACGAGGACGGAGCCCAGGCCTCCTATACACAGAACTTTTTCGCCCGATTCGACGCCGCTAGGCGTGGTGCCCGTCTCTACGGATACCGGGGCACGATACATTTTGACTGGTATGAGAATGAGGTCCGCGTCCACAAGCACCGTTCACCCACCACGGAGACCATCACCTTTGGCGGCGGGATGTCACACTTTGGTGGAGATAGGGAGTTGTGTCTGGATTTCCTGCGCGCCATGCGCGACGGCACCCCCTCTCGCAGTCCCCTGTCGGCGGGCATCCTGAGCGCCCTGACCTGCCTGTGGGCCCGCGAGTCCGCCGAGACGCATCGCTTCTGCGACATCGTTATGCCAAGCCAAATTTCTTAAACAGGGGGCAAGAAGCCCTTCACCTTCATGTTATTATGATCATGTCTGGTCTCACCAACCATTCAGATGCACACGATCCGCATCGTACTGGGTTCGTGGAGGCTTTTCTTCGGCAGGATGGCCGACGGCAACATAGGCCAGCGGAACTATGTGTCCCGGAAGCCCCAGGATATTCCTCGTAACCTTCACCCGCTCCTCTACGGGAAACACGCCACACCATACGGCCCCGAGCCCCAGCCCAACGGCTGCCAGAAGGATATTCTCCGTAGCTGCAGAAAGATCCTGTATCCAATAGCCAGTTTTATTGGCTGCTCCCAGACCTGGTTCGCCACAGGGCACGATGCACACGGGCGCCTCGTACAGCATCCGGGCGTAGGGATGTGCATCGGCCAGCGCCGCAAGGATGTCCGTCTCATCGACGACCACAAAATGCCAGGGCTTGCGGTTTCCCGCCGAGGGAGCGGCCATGGCAGCCTTCAATAACATCTCTATCTCCCCGGAAGAGACTCTTTCCTCCGTATACCGCCGGATGCTTCTACGAGCGAACAGATTATCGATTGTCAGTGTTTGCAAAATGCCCTCCATCCATAGCAACAAAAAGAGCGAGAACGGGTCAGATCACGTGATGGTCAAGTTCCTTAACAACGCCTGCGTATCCTCCATCTTGCAACTATAGCGGATTCTTGGTAAAGTCTCAAATGTCCCTCGAGAGTTTGCCTCTCTGAAAAAGGGGACAACCGCGCTTACATGATAATGGTGCGCGCATTCCATCCGTGCCAAAAGACCGGGCAAATACTTAACCCAAGGAGAAAATATGAAATGCCTCGACTACCAGGAAAGACTGTCCAAATGTTATTCCGCCGTCCTCATGGACGTCATGGACGCCATGGGCGTTCGCGAACAGTGCATGTGTCCCTCCATCCGCCCCCTGACTCCCTCCATGAGGACGTGGGGAGAAGCGGTCACCATCCACCTCGTTGCTGTGGATGAGCCGCCAGAGAAACCGTATCAGTTGGAGATGGAATTGATCGACGATCTCCAGGAGGGACAGGTCATCGTGGCCCACTGCGAGACGTCCCACCCTACGGCCTTTTGGGGCGGCCTGCTGACCAACGCCGCCCTGGGTCACAAAGGAGGGGGCATCATCACCGACGGTGGATCAAGGGACTATAATGAGATCGTGGCCCTCGATTTTCCTGTCTTTTGCCAGGGCCTCACGCCCTACGATTCCCTGGGACGCATAGACGGAAAGGCACGCGATATACCCATCACCTGTGGCGGCATTCACGTGCGTCCCGGAGACCTGGTCTTCGGCGACGTCGACGGCGTCGTCGTGGTGCCCAAGGAGATAGCCGATGAAGTCATACGAAAGGCCTGGGAAAAGGTACAGGGCGAGAACAAGGTGCGCGAGGAACTGCACGCAGGAAAGAGCGTGGTCGAGACATTTGAGAAATACGGTATCCTGTAGGACGCGCCAGACCACCATTTGGAACCGTATGGAGAGGAGCAGAGAATGAAACGGGTCATGATCGGCGGGATCATGCACGAGACCAATACATTCAATCCAAAACTGACGACCCTGGAAGAATTCAAGCAGCGGGCGCTGTTCCATGGCCACGAGATGATCGCCGAGCGACGCGGCACGAACACGGAGCTGGGAGGCTTTATCCAAAGATTGGAGGAGGCCGAGGTGGAGATCGTGCCCTCCATGTTCGCCAATGCCCGCCCGTCGGGGCTCGTGACAGAGGCGGCCCTGCAGGCCTTTTTGGATACCGCCCTGGAGACGCTCCAGAGCCATGCCGTGGACGGCATCCTCCTGGCCCTCCATGGCGCCATGACCACCCAGGAACACGACGATGCCGAGGGCCATCTTTTGCAGCGTCTGCGAGAAAACGTCGGCGGCGATGTGCCCATCGTGATAACCCTCGATCTCCACGCCACGCTAAGCCCACGCATGGCGGCCAACGCGAATGCCATGGTCATCTATCGCACCTATCCCCACATGGATATGGCCGCCAGAGGTCGCGAGGGGGCAGAGATCATGCTGCGCTCCCTCCATGGCGAGATCGAGCCCACGGTGACTATCTCTAAACAGCCCCTCCTCATCTGTCCCCCGCTTAACGTCCTGCCCACCGACAGCCCCATGAAGGAAATAATGGCCCGCGCGCGGGAGATGGAACAGGAGAATGAGAGGATCATCGCCGCCTGCCCCGCCCACGGTTTCGCCCAGCAGGATGTCTTTTACGGGGGCGTGGGATCCGCTGTGACTACGGACGGCGACCCCACACTGGCCCAAGCGCTGGCCGACGAACTGAGCATCCTGCTCTTCGAGCATCGCCGGGAATACGAGGTAAACCTGCCCGATCCAGCCGAGACCATCAGGCTGGCCGCCACGTCAGATAATCCTCCCGTGGCCATCGCCGATACGGGAGACAATATCGGGGGTGGCACACCCGGCGACGGCACGGCACTTTTGCGCGAGATACTCAAACAGGACGTGGATAGCGCCTTCATTCCCCTGTGGGATCCGGAGGCAGCGGCACGGGCGGCGAGGGCGGGCGTGGGAGCGTCCGTCGCGCTCGCCGTGGGCGGCAGATCTGACCCCATCTATGGTCCGCCCGTAGAAATAGAGGGTCGCGTCAGGACCATCACGGACGGCGTCTACCTGAACCGCGCCTGGGGAGGCTATGCCGCTGGCGTGGTGAGCGACATGGGACTCTCGGTGCGCATAGACATGGGAGATGTCACCATCGCCCTGAACTCTATCGCCGCCAGCCCCAACAACATCATGCACGCCAAATCCATGGGCATTTATCCCGAGGATTACCGCATGAGCGTGTGCAAGGGCGGCCTGGCCTTCCGCGAGGCCTACAAACCTCCCGTGGCCAACAGCTACATCCAGAGCGACACCCCCGGCTACTCTTCCAGCAACCTTTCCGCCTTTACCTGGAAGCGTATTCGCCGTCCCATCGCTCCCCTGGACAATGTATAGACTCCGTGTCATTAAAAAGAGGGGACGACAAGTCGCCGTCCCCTTGTAAACGTATCTCTTTCGAACGCGCTCAGGAGAAAAAGGGCTTGAACCATTCCCCGGGAATCTCCAGCCCGAATCCCGGCCCTTCGTTGGGCTTCAACCAGCCATCCTTGGGCACCGGGGTACCCGGTACACGCACGGACTCTTCCAAAGGCACGCCCGGCGGCGAGGCGATGAAACGCTCGGCCCAGGGCATGTTGGGCATGGCATAGCTCAGATGCTGACCATAACTGCTGTTCCCCCCTCCGTGCAATACCACCATGAGACCGGCCGTGTCCCCCATCTCGGCGATCCTGCGGCAAGCCGTGAGCCCGCCCACCCAAAAGATATCGGGCTGCAGGATATCCACGGCCCGGCGCTCGATGAGCTGCCTAAAGGGCCAGGGCGTGTACATGTGCTCCCCCGTAGCCAGGGTCTGCCAGGGCAGACGTTTCCTGACGTCCGCGTGCCCGTCCATATCCTCTGGGATGAGATACTCCTCTATCCATTTCAGCCCATAGGGACGCAACGTCTCGGCCAGGCGCACCGTATAGTCCACATCGAAGGCCATATAGCAATCGAGCATGATCTCCACATCCTCGCCCACCAGATCCCGCGTCTGGGCCACCAGTTCCTCATTCTTTTTCAACCCCCACAAGCCGTCGGCGGGACCATAGGGACAGGCCAGCTTGACCGCCTCGAATCCCAGTTCCAGTTGCCAATCGGTGTCATTGCCCGTGGCATAAGTAAAGAGGCGATCACGGGCCGGACCTCCCAACAATTCGTACACGGGACGATCCTGTAGCTTGCCTGCCAGGTCCCACAGGGCCAGATCCACGCCACTCATGGCCACAGAGGCCAACCCCACCGTGCCATAGGGCTTGGACATGCGAAACATCATATCCCATAATCTCTCGATGGCCAGAGCGTTTTGTCCCACCAGATGCTTGGCGAAATGATCCTCTATGATGGCCGCCACCGGGCGGCCAAAGGAACATGATCCCAAACCATACGTCCCATCCTCGGCCGTCACCTTGACCCACACGCCCTGCCAACGAGGCTGCCACAGGCTTCGATGCCGCTTGAACTCTCCAAACTTGGACATGGGGTTCGCCACCTCGCTATCGACCGACCAGGAGGGGCGTCGTGGCTCCGTCTCAAGCTCTTGCGCCGGCCTCTCCAGCCGCATGACCTCGATCGATTTGATCTTCACCGTTCACTCCTTTTCTCACATATGGTGTACATGTGAGGACGATTATAACACAACGAGCGGCAGGGATGGAATGAAATCGACGAGTCCTCCGGATCATCCTGTGAACAGGCCGTCGACTTCCCCCCTATTCCATTCCATCCCGCCGTTCCATAGGCAAAAAGTCGTCAGTTCAGCGGCTGCCATCCCGTATCACCATCTGCACCATAGATGCGTACGCTCGCCTTGGCACTCGTCCCCGCCTCGGGATCGCTCCCTGTCTGCACGCTCACCTTGTATTGTTGCGTCACCAAGATGGGCGTTCCCAATTGGGGCGTCACCTTGAGTAGATCTTTGTCGATCTTTAATGTGGGCACCAAGAAAAAGCCCGAACTTGTGGGCGTCGGCGTAGCGTCTCCCAGGGGCAGAAAAGGAGTAAGCGGCAAAGGGTCAAGTATCATTAGAACGTTCCTGCAGGCTTCCAGGTTGCCGTCCTCTTTGTCCTCGGCTATCCAGCGATCGAAGGTAAGCTTGACAGAATCCTCCGAACCGTCGTCCACTTCCACCCATGATACGAACCAGTCCGGACTTTTCCCCGAGTTATCATGTTTCAGACACACCTTCTGAATGTCCCCAATATAGTCCCCCGTGATGGTAAATACCCTGGTCGCGTTGGGCGCAAAGTCGGGCTCGGGGGTGGGCGTGGCCGTCGATGTGTGCGTGGGACCGGGCGTCTCTGTAAACGTGGGCGTGAAGGTGGGAAGCTCGCCGGGCGCCTCATCCACGTTATCCTGGATGCCGTCGCCATCGGTATCCTTGGACGTGGGGCTGGTCCCCATAGCGACCTCCTCCCCGTCCAAAAGCGTATCGCCATCTGTATCGCGATTGTTCGGATCGGTGCCCCATTGGAGTTCCTCAGCATTCGTCAGGCCATCCCCATCGGAATCGGCCGCCAACCACTCGGCGGTGGCCGTCTGAACTTGCGCCACGCTCATGACCTCCGCGGTCGCCGTCTGCGCCATGGCCAGGGCCTCTGCCGCGTGGGTCTCCTGAGCTGCCACCGTCGCCGACATCGCTGCCTCCTGCGCCCCCTCTCGGTCCTGATACATCCTGTAAGCGTAGGCGCTTCCCGCGCAAAGACCTAGAAGGAATATGACCATCACGGGAACGAGCCAGGCGGGAAGATAAGGTTTGATATCCACGGAGCCCTGAACGGCAGTCGCCTCCCCGCTCGCACTGCGCGCCATCAAGTTAAAGGGGCGGGTCTGGGCTGTACCCACAAAGGGGCGCTTCCCTTTGAGGCCGATGGACAGGGGCATCGTCTTGCTCTGCCCCGGTTGCAACCTCACGTGCTGCGCCCCGGCCTGCATATCCAGTTCACCGCTGGGATCCGACGCTTCGAATTGTACCTCTTCGGACGTGTTACCTCCGTTGGCGACCTCGATCTTGCCCTGTCCGGTATTAGAAAAGCGACTGGGCTGCAGAGCGAGGTCAAGGGCGTGGAAGGGGGCCATCTCTATCGTTCCGCTCACCTCTGCTCCCTGGCTGGGATCGGCGTGCGATGCCACCCGTACCGAATAGGTGTGGACCCCCGCATGACTGGCGGGCACGCGAGGGGGATGGAACTCGAGTTTTAGGGTTCCCGTATCCTCGGGGGCAAGCTGCAGCGCACTGTCGGAAGAGGAAACCCATTCCACGGGAATACCGCTGACCTCGGCCGAAAAGTGATCCACCTGCCTCTGCCGATTCAAGACATGCACGGCCACGACCTCGCTATCTCCCGGCGCCAACGCCACCCTTTCTGGTTCCAGGGCGACCTGCACGGGATGATTCGGCTTGGCCGCCGGCGCCTCTGCAAAAGACGGCTCGACAGGGGGGCGCGAGGGCGTCGGCTGTCCCATCTCCAGACGCAACCACCAACCTCCGACCCGCGCGGAGCGCCCCGGGAGAAGGCGTTCGGGGACACCGGGCAGTAGCCTGTTCGTGCCCAGATAGGTGCCGTTGGAACTGTTCAGATCGGTGAGATAGGCGTCATCTTCCTCAAAGGTTATCTGGGTATGACGCCGGGAAACCTTTGGATCGGGAAGTACAATGTCATTTTGCGGATCGCGGCCGATGGTCACCCTGTCGTGCCCTTCAAGGGCGAACGCCTCGCCCTCGCCTTCGGGCCCCAGGAATATGACACGCCCGCCGGTCGGCACCTCCGACGGTGGCGTGGGCCAGGCCTGACTCGCAGGAACTGGCGAGGGGGTCTCCCGTCCCATCATGGTCATCAAACTCACATGCCCCTGGCGGGTCGCGGCCAGCGTAGACGCGTCCATGGCGGGCAGCGTCTGTCGGGCGCTCCGCACGGCACGGGCCATCTCCTTCGCCGTCTGGTACCGCTCTGTGGGAGACTTGGCCAGAGCGGTCAGGATGATATCCTCCACCTGTGAGGGCAGCTCACGATCGATAGAACGGGGCGGCGGTGGCGATTTTTTTGTATGCGCCCGGATGGCCTCGGTCAGCGTCCGTACCTCAAAGGGAAGCCGACCCGTGACCAGTTCGTAGAGCACGATTCCCAGAGCATAGATGTCAGCCCGACCGTCTATCTCGCCCCCCTCACACTGCTCCGGGGCCATGTACGCGGGAGTGCCCATGGACATGCCGGTGATACTGAGGATGCCCCCCTCCGCCAGCTTGGCCAGCCCAAAGTCGGTGACGACGGGCTGAAAGGCCAATCCATCCCCCTCCACATCCGCAGCCTCAAGGGGTCGCAGCATGATATTCCCCGGCTTTATGTCGCGATGATACACGCCGCGTCGATGAGCATAGGCCAGCGCATCGGCCACCTTTTCCACGATGGCCAATCCCTCGGGCAGAGAGACGATATTCCCCTGTTCCGATAGAAAATGCAACCAATCGCGAAGACTGCGGCCGGGCACAAAGGCCATGACAATGTAGAGCATCTCCGGTTCGCTCCCAAAACTGTAGACGCGCACCACACCGGGATGATCGAGGTTGGCGATGGCCCTCGCTTCCTGCAAAAAGCGATCGCGAAAACCCTTCTGCCGCGCGATATGTGCATGCATCACCTTGATGGCCACATCGCGGTTTAACCTTATATCCTGTCCCTTGTAGACGGCCCCCATTCCCCCCTGCCCGAGGAGCTCGTCGATACGATAGGTGTTATCCAAAATCTCGCCAACTAGACCTTCCATAGCATTCTATCCCCGATCCGCCATAATACTCATTCGATATCCAACGTGTAAAGGACGTGTGCTGGACAATTCACCTCGATTACCCGCTCCACCATACGCCGATCTATCTCCTTGCCCTCGGCCCTGAGCACAACGCGAAACGTATGGGGGCCCTCCGCATTCTCGATGATCTCCGAGGCACACCCCGTGCATATCTCCAGATAGCGCTGTAATCCCGGTTTGGTTCCTCTCGCCGCGTACAACCAGCCCGCGGTTCGCAGAAACTCGCGCTGCATATCGGAGGGCCAGCGTTCATCCACGATCCCTGCCAACCAGCCGTTGAGGCGAGACAAGAA
>CAZMOW010000034.1:0-23444 GCA_964567975.1 uncultured Anaerolineales bacterium
CAAAGATGCGCTCGTGGTCGCCATCGGCGACCATGGCGGCCTGTATACCATAACCAAAGTCTTCAGACGCTATTCTGGTGGGAGTGGGTGTCGCCGTCGGCGTGGCTGTAGGTGTGGGGGTAGGAGCGGGCTGGTACACCACCGGCAGGTGCAGTATATCAGATGCCAGCGCGTCCACGGTGGAAGCCGGCGGCCGCCCCCGCACTATGAGAAGCGCCAGCACCAGGGTCAGCCCCAGGACTATGAGAACAGTTCTTTGTCTCGTTTTCATGGTAAAATCCTCCCATGGAATTGGTCGTCGAGTGCAGAACGCTTACCATATCGACTAGGCACGATTCATTTTGAAGGGCTCCTCTTCAATCTCCAGAGCCAAGTGACAGGAAAGCGATAAATAACACTTGCTCGCGTATTGGGGTAGGGTCGCGTTCATCGGAAACGGAATCGTTCATAGAACCGTACTTTGTACCGCTATTTTACAGGAATCTCGGAATTCGTGTTAAAGGGGGCAAGTCGTATGTCCTCTTTATGCGGATCTAATCACAGTCAGACGATAGAATGTGGATCTTTGTCAGGGTCTCGTACTTGACTGGGTCCCCCACTATGTTCGTTCCAGTGATTCCTCCGCTGGGAGTATAGACCCCCAGAATCAAATCATACATACCCGTCTCCGCATTTGGAGGCACATAAATTCCCCGTTTCTCAATGGTGCATTCTCCTTCCTGCCACCCATCTATACTGATTCCATTGTAGCCAAGTCGTCCATCAAGACCTTCTAAAACTTGGTTTTTCCCCAAAAGATGCACAAATATCTTGTAGTTTTCAGGGACCTTGTCTAGCCTACATACTTGGAGCTGTATGCCCAAGACATCGTGAGTAGATAGCTGCGTGGTATTAACCGCGAATTTATTGAATCGAAAGGGGCCGAAATCACTCTGAATTGGTTGCCAAGTCCAGTTGTCCGCAGATAAGATGGCATAGCGTGCCAGTTCATAGTCACCAATCCATTGACTGTCGAAGCGATAAAGTTGCTCATTTAACCACCGCTCAAGCTCTTTGCCCGAGTATGCTGGTTCGATATGTACACGATCTACTAGTAAAGATAGCTGTTGCCCTTTTGTATTTTCCAATATGGGTTCAAGGTTATTCAGTTGATGTGGTGAATACCAATGATGAACGAAATCTCCTTTTAAAAAACCTTCAAAAAAGTAAATGTGAAACTCGTTGGACACAGTTACAATTGTATACGGAGCCTCTCTTGCAGGTCTGACCCATTGGGCAATGTCCTGGGCTGTCTCTTTGGACAATCCACTATACCCGGCGGCGATATTGCCACCAACTATCTGAAGGGTAACTGTGGCTAGTAGCACTGGGAGCAACTCTAAAAGGACGCAATTCCCTGGCCTTCTTAACCGCCAGATGGCGATGATTCCCAAGAGACAGATGAATAGTGTGACGCCTATCGCGAGTTGGTGGTGCCCAATACCAGATCCTTTTGTCTGTAGCCAGAGGGGAGTCAGTTCATCTGCTCGCCATTTCTCTAGTAGGAGCCAAGGGGGAGCAAGACCTATATGCCGAAATAACAGACCTGCGCTTTTTTCAGGTGTTGGATCTAATTTTAGGAATGGTGCATATCCTTTCCACCAATCATTGGTCGCGACAGCAGCCTGTGTAATGACACTGATGAATAGTGGAGCCAAAATAAAACCACGATTTATCGGTTTTTGGGAAGCGTCCCATAAACTAGCAAAGGGTATTGACAAGACAGGGAGAATGGGCACAAGCAGACGTGGGCCCCAACTTTGTCCCCCGTACCATGTTGCGTAAAAGCTCGTGGCAACTAAAAGCGAAAGAAAGGTAAGCGTAATCCCTAGTGCGATAGAGAGATGATCTTTTTTCAATTGATATAGGGCGGGAGCCACCAAAGCGGTGCTAGGCATGTAAAAGATCAGTCCCTTGATAGGGCTAAACAACTGCCCATAGATTCTCAGTAGAATTCGTGACAGATTGATATTGGCAAATACACGAGAGTAAGCCCATTCACCTCCAGTTCTCCATCTATATAGGAATGGGAAAGTGACTAACACGGCGGCCACTGCTACTGCCCATATTAGAAATGTTCGTCTTTTCCACGTTAGGTCATCCTTTTGTGTGATTAGAAATAAGAACGGGATACTGAACAGAACGTTTATTTTCACTAACACAGATAGAATCACAGAGAGGATGCCCAACCCTCCCATCCAGTTCCTTCCGGTAATCCGCCACGAGAGCACCCCGTATATACCTGCTACCCATAAAAATCCGACAAGGGGCTCCCTGTAAAAAGAAAGAGCATAGGGCCAGCCCAGTGAGCCAAGTCCATACGCAAAGGCAGCGACCGTTGAACCTATCGAACTGTAATTCAACCTTTTGGCGCATAGAAAAACGAAACCCGAGGTCATAGCTACTAACAAAGGATTCAATAACATCACAGTATAAATATTGTTGATTGTGCGGGTGCGCACTGCAATCCAGTACAAAGGCGTTGCGGCTAAAGGGAAGCCTATCTCATGTTCTCCGACAGGATTGTGGTAGGCGGCAAACTCTATCTGCGGGACGGTAGGAGTGCCCGTCTGCACAAGACTTTCCGCCATAGAGTATAGGTTTAGTTCATCGATTGAAGTGAATTGGCCATTAAAAGTAAGGAGATACACTATAAGAAGAGTCCCGAACACCATAAAGGCGTCTCGACGAGAACAGATTTTATCTTTTCTAGTCTGTTTCGGATTCATCTCTTAATTTCTAGGGCTCTTATACAAGGGGCATTATAGAGTGGGGGATTCTGAGATGGTCGGCAAAACCCCAACATCGATGTCTACGGACGGACAGGCCGGCGGCAATATAGTCCCTGGAGCCGCTTGTGTAGAGAGATGCTTTATATCAGTAAAGCCATTGTCTTCCTTCTTCTACTCTCATAGGTAATAATCACCCCTTACTGCTACCAAGGATTGCCCCCTCGCTTGCCGCCAGGGCCCCCGCCAAATCCGCGCGATGATGGGGTCGGCTCTAGCGAATGGCCCCTCGGGCGGCGACGGGCCACACGGCCTCCACGACGCCGTCGCGCGTCACGTAATAGGCGTCGTGCAGGTTGATGGTTGTGCAGCCGTGGGAGGGGATCAGTTCCACCACGTCTCCAGGCTGCAGCCCCGGGCCGTCCTCTCGTTGGAGGAACCCATGCTCCTCCGAGAGCTTGGTGGCCTCCCATCCCTCGGGGTCCAGGACCGGGGGCATGCCGAACTCGGGGGTGAGGGTCTTCATACCGGCGTCCGTGATGGCCCGATCTCCCCGGGTGCTGATGACCTGGGTGACCACGGTGAGGGCGTGGCGGAATTCCATCCCCACCCGGCGATAGCGCCCGTCCATGGTGGCGTATGAGCCGGCCTGAATCTCGGTAACGCCCGGATAGTTTCCCGTGATCTGGTAGGTGCCGGTACCCCCGCCGGAGACGATCTCGACCTCGATGCCCCGCTCCTGGACAAAATCTCGCGTGGCGACCAGCTTGGCCATGGCCTCCTGGGCCACCTCTTCCCGCTCCTCGAAATCCTCGATCATGACCGCGTGCCCCTCGTAACCCATGATACCCTCGAAGCGCAATCCGGGCAGGGCCACAAGACGCTGGGCCAGTTCAAAACTGGGTCCCTCGGGGGCGGTGCCGCAGCGGCCCATGCCCACGTCCACTTCGACCAGGACGCGCAGTTCCACGCCCTTGACCTGGGCCGCCTCTGAGAGGGCGAGGGCGTTGCGCTCGTCTTCCACGGCGACCATGACGTCCGTGTAGGCGGCCAGGTTAACAAGGCGCGTGATCTTGCGTGTACCGACGATCTGGTTGGCGACGAGCATGTCGCGGATGCCCGCGCGGGCCATGACCTCCGCCTCGCCCAGCTTGGCGCAGGTGACGCCGATGGCCCCCGCCTCGATCTGCATTCGCGCGATGAGGGGCGTTTTGTGCGTCTTGGTGTGGGGGCGCAGGGTAGCGTCCCTATCCGAAAAATAGTCGGCCATCTTCTGGATATTCTTCTCCAGGGCCTCGATATCCAGACAGAGGGCTGGCGTGTCCAGTTCTTTTTTGGGCAGTCCAACAGCGTAGTTATTCATTCACTATCTCCTATGCCATAATTTTTAGCATCTCTTGAGTTACTTGGTGTTTGAGGGATTCCCCCGCAAAGTAGCGTGCTATCTCGTCGACCATCTCTCCCATGAGGCTGCCGTGGGAATCGCGGGTCAGGCCCGCCACGTGGGGCGTGATAAAGACGTTCTCCACGTCGCGCAGGGGGTGATCCACGGGGAGGGGCTCCTCGTCGTAGACATCCAGGGCAGCCCAGATGCGGCCCTTTTTCAATTCCCGCACCAATGCCTCCTGATCCAGGACCCAGGAACGGGCGGTGTTGATGAAAATGGCCCCATCTTGCAGCAGGGCGAACTCGCGCGCGCCCAGCAGGTGATGGGTCTCCTCGGTGCTGGGCAGGTGCGCGGAGACGATCTTACACGTGCTGAGGAGTTCGTCCAGTTCCGCGCTGTACACGCCAAGGGTCTCCGCCTGATCGGCGGGAAGATAGGGATCGTAGGCCCACACCTGGGCACCCAGGCCCTGAAAGAGCCTGGCCGCGCGCCTCCCCACATAGCCCATGCCCAGGAGCCCCACCTTTTTCCCCGCCATCTCGTACAGGGGCAGGTCGCGGCTTTTGGGCCATTCCGCCCCCGCTTTCAGCTGGCGGTCGAATTCGTGGGGGCGGCGCAGGCCGAGCATGGCCAGCAGCAAAGAGAACTCGGCCACCGAGTCGGCGATGCGGTGGGCGGCGTGGCAGACCACGATGCCCCGCTCATAGAGGGCGGGGGTCACGAACCCCCTGACGCTGCCGGCGGCATAGGCCACGATATCCAGGCTATCCGCCCCGTCCAGAACCCGGGGCGTCAGTCTGGTCAGCCCCCAGCTGGCGAGGATAGCGTCCACGTCGGGCAGCCGCTCGGCCAGTTCCTCCCCCGTCCAGTTGCGCCCCTCCTCATTCATGGTCACCTTTGCCATGCAGCGCAGCCTGTTCTCCGCTTCTCCGCTCAGGATATAGTCTCGCAGCGGCCGCGGCACGGTGACCAGCACATTGTATGCGGTCATCTATCCTCCTTAACATGGTGCAGGATGATTCCCTCGGAGGATAACATGCTTGCGGTTTGTGGTCAACCGAATCCGCGAAAGAGCCGGGGTGCATCTGACGTTGCGAGGCTGACGAGGATATGGTAGCATGTCGATGTTCCGCGTATGGTAGGAGTTTTTTATGAATCGTACTGCTCCCCCTCGACGAACTACGGGGCATCGTAGGTGGCTCGACGCCCTGCTCGATCTGCTGTACCCGCCCCACTGTGTGGCCTGTGGTGGGGGCGGCGCGTGGCTGTGCGACGCATGCCTGGAGACCGCCCCTTTCTTCGAGGGGGTCGGCGCTCGCCATACGTGGGCTGGGGAGGACGGGGGTCGGGGAGGCGTCGTCTATTCGGTCGGTCCCCACGTCCCTCCGCTGCGTCAGGCCGTTCACGCCCTCAAATATGAGGGGGCCCGCGTGCTGAGCGAACCTTTGGGAGAGATCTTGGCCACTCTCTGGCGCGACAGGAACGTCCGCGTCGACCTCGTCATCCCCGTGCCCTTGCACGTCCAGCGCGTGCGGCGGCGGGGATACAATCAGTCGCTCCTTCTGGCACGGGAGGTGGCGCGGCGTGTGGATCTGCCGCTGTCTGAAGAGAGCCTCATCAGGGCGCGGAACACGCCATCCCAGGTGGGGCTGGCCCCCCGGGAGCGGTGGGACAATGTGCGCGGCGCCTTTCGCACCGTCTCCGGGGAGCCAGCGGGGGCGCGGATCCTCCTCATCGATGACGTGATGACCACGGGGGCCACCCTCAAAGCCTGTTCCCTGGCGCTGCGGGAGGGCGGGGTGAAGGAGATCGTCTGCCTAACCCTGACGCGCGGGGTAGGGAGCGCGTAGGGATGGGGGCTCCGCCCATGAGGACCTCTGTGAAAAGTTATCCCCAGATCGTTGACAGATTGTTCGCGCCTCAGCAGAGACTCCTCCCTTCCCATTGACCTTTTACGCCCCTTCACGTAAGCTATAAAGGACATCCACTGGACGGAGAGGGAGGGCGATGGAGCGAAAGGGATATCTGTACAGTGGCATAGCGCTTGTCTCCGCCGCCATACTGATGTTCGAACTGACGCTCACTCGCCTCTTTGCCGTGGCGCAATGGTACCATTTCGCCTTCCTCAGCGTCAGCGTGGCCCTGTTGGGCTATGCCAGCAGCGGGACGCTCCTTTCATTGACCTCTCCCAGGCTCCGGGACCGGCTGGATGTGGTGGGATTGGGGTTTCCCCTCAGCATCCTGATCTCCTTCCTCATCGTCAACTATTCGCCCTTTGATTCGTACCGCCTGGCCCTGGAGCCCATCCAGTTCGTCCATCTCATCTTTTATTATCTGGCCTTGCTGCTCCCCTTTGGATTTGGCGGGTGGATCGTCTCGCGTTGGCTCTCGGCCCTGCCGCGACGAGGGGGCGCCGTGTATGCCGCCAACCTCATCGGCTCGGCCCTGGGAAGCCTGGCCCTGCTGGTCGTGCTGCCCCTGTGCGGCGGGGAGGGCGCCGTGGCCCTGGCTGCCAGCGTGGGGGCCCTGGGGGTGGGGCTCATCTTTCGGGGCAGGGGAGGGCGGGCTCCCTCTGCGGCGCCACAGTCCTGGGCGGCCCTACTTATCTGTGCCGGCGGGCTCCTTTTGGCCTGGAAGCAGCCACCGTGGATGGCCTTGAAAACATCCCCCTATAAGAGCCTGAGCCAGACGCTCCGCGCCCCGGATACACATCTCACCTATCAGGCGTGGAACGTATATTCGCGCCTGGACGTGGTGGAGGGAACGGGAATCCATTCGGCCCCCGGCCTCAGCCTGAATTACCGGGGCAGCCTGCCGCCCCAGCACGGGCTCACGGTGGATGGGGGCAACCTGAGCCCCATCTCGCAGCGGACCGCCGCCGAGGATACCGCCTTTCTCTCCCATCTCCCCTCCAGCCTGCCCCACGCCATCAGACCGAACGCGCATGTCCTGATCATCAGGCCCCGTGGAGGGCTGGATGTGGCCGTGGCCCTGGAGCACGGCGCCCAGGAGGTGGTCGCGGTGGAGGACAACCCCCTCGTCACCCACATTGTGGGACAGCGACATGCGGATTTTGTGGGAGGGCTTTATGATCGGGTCACCGTGCGCACCGAGGCGGGGAGAACGGCCCTCTGGCGGGGCGAGGAGACCTTTGACATCATCCAGCTTTCCCTGGCCGAGAGTTACCATCCGCTGACCTCGGGCACCTACAGCCTGACCGAGAATTACCTCTACACGGTGGAGGCCTTTGCGCGGGCCCTCGCGCGTCTCGACGAGGAAGGGGTGCTCGTCGTCACCCGCTGGCTCCAGGATCCGCCAAGCGAGTCGATACGCGCCGGGGCCCTGGCCGTGACGGCGTTGGAGGAGACGGGGATAAAGGATCCCGCCCGCCATCTCCTGGCCTTTCGCAGCTGGTCGACCATGACCATACTGGCCAGCCCCTCTCCCTTTGGTGCTGGGGAGATCGCGCGACTGGTATCCGCCTGCGAGGACCTGGGCTACGACCTGGTACACTATCCGGGAATGGACATCTCGGAGGCCAATCGTCACAACGTGCTTCCGGAACCCGCCTATTACGAGGATTTTCAGAAGCTGTTGCACCCGCAGGAACGGGAACGTTTCCTTGCGGGCCATCTATACGACGTCACGCCTCCCACGGATGATCGCCCCTTTTTCGGGCACTATTTCCGCTGGCGCCAGATACCCCGCATCGTGGCCCAGCTTGGCCGGACGTGGCAGCCCTTTGGGGGATCGGGCTTTCTCCTCATCCTCCTGCTCCTGGGCGTTGCCGTGTTGGCCTCTGTGGTACTCGTCGTGTTGCCCCTGGCCTGGCACGAGGAGCGCGTCCCCATGGGGTCGCATCGCTGGCGTATCATCCTTTACTTTGCCGCCCTGGGCCTGGGCTACCTCTTTATCGAGCTGCCCCTCATGCAGCAGTTCATCCTCTATCTGGGACACGCCACATTCTCCTTCATCGTCGTCCTCTCGGCGCTATTATTCTTCTCCGGTGTGGGAAGTTCCCTCTCCCATCGCGTGTCCCTGCAGGCCGCTTTGATGGTCCTGATCGGTCTGATCGGCGTCTACCCCTTTGGGTTGCGGTGGCTTTTTCGCACCACGTTATCCCTGCCCCACCTGGCCCGCACGGGAATCGCCATCCTGTCGCTGTTGCCCCTTGGCATCTGTATGGGAGTCCCCTTTGCGGCCGGCCTGCGCCGTGTGGAGCAGAGGCTTCCCGGCATCACGCCCTGGGTCTGGGCCATCAACGGGAGCGCCTCGGTGATCAGTTCCGTGTTGGCGGCCATCCTGGCCCTATCGTGGGGCTACCAAGCCGTCCTTTGGGCGGCGGGGCTCTGCTATCTTGGGGCGATGTGGGCCTTTTGGCCCCTGATGAGGGCGAGAGGCGAATGAGGGATCAGTGTTCACCCGTGAGGGGCACAAAGCGCACGCCCATGAGCCGTTCGGTCTTTATCTCCTCGCCTTCCCGTTCCACGAGCCACAGGGCCTGATAGGCGCCGGGTGGTCCCACGGGGATCACCATGCGCCCGCCGTCGGCAAGCTGTTCCACCAGGGGCTGCGGCATGTGATCGGGGGCGGCGGTGACGACGATGGCGTCATAGGGCGCGTACTCCTCCCAGCCATAGTACCCGTCGTCATGTTTCAGCCTGACCGTGTCGTATCCCAGTTCGTCGAGCACGCGGCTGGCTCGCTCGTACAAGTCTGCGATGATCTCCACGCTGTACACGTGGGGGGTGATCTCTGCCAGGACGGCGGCCTGGTAGCCGGACCCCGTACCGATCTCCAGCACCTTTTCCCCTTCTCTCACTTGCACGATCTCGGTCATATAGGCCACGATGTAGGGCTGTGAGATGGTCTGACCAAACCCGATGGGCAGGGGATGATCCGCATAAGCCTCCTCCGCCTGTTCGGGAGGCACAAAGGCGTGCCGGGGCACAGCTTCCATGGCCCGCAGGACGTCGGCATCCTCCACGCCGCGCGCCTTTATCTGTCGTTCGACCATCCTCTCTCGTTCCTCCCTGTAAAGACCGGGGGCGGTGGGAGGGGACGTGGGTGTGGGAGATGCCTGTACAAAGGGGCTCCCCGGCGACCGATACATATAGATAACGAACGCCGCGGCGATGATGAGAAGGGCTATTCCCAGGAATTTGAGCCGCTGACCTTTGCGCACAATCTTCTCACAGACGGGAATACTGGCCAATTCTTGTAATCAGTTTAGCACGATCCGAAAAGGGGGGCAAGATGGGGAATCGGGCCGGTCGATATCGGATGCCCTCCGCACGTCCTGCCCAAAGATGCTCTTACAAGGGGGACGATGTCCACGGAGGCAAAGATATGGAGGTCGAGGCTGTGGAGAGCTGATCTATGCACCCAAAACTGTATTTGCTAATGGTGTTCCCACATATATAATGTTATGATGAGTTTACGACCCAGATCGGGGGTACATTGCTTTTCGTCTCCCTTTTCAACTTTGTACTGAAGCGAGCGCGTAGACATTGGCTTCTGACCCTGCTATCAGTCATCGGTACGGCCATCACCGTGGGCCTGATCGCCAGTATCCCTATCTTTAGCGACTCGGTGGGCATGCGCATATTGCGCGAGGAGCTCGCCGAGGACGCCTATGGCTCCAGCCCTCCTCTGGCGCTTCGCTACTATCGGGTGCCCTCATCCCCCAACGTCATGACGGTGCAGCAGGCCCTGGACACCGGCGAGTGGTTGGGGGCCATGACCCGCCGGGAGGTGGGGCTCCCCGTCGCCAGGACGTATACCCAGATAGGCAGCCATGCGCTGACGATACAGACGCTCTCCGAGGATACGCGCTATGAGGAACGCGATCTGCGCCAGGTGCGCATCAACTGCGTCCTGGATGTGGAGGATCAGCTAGAGATCACCGAGGGGCAGCCCTTTTCGGCGGCCGATGAGGCCGACGAACTTTTGATCTGGGTGCGCCCAGAGATGCTGGAAAAGATGGGGGCCCAGGTGGGGGAGAGATTTCAGCTCTTCAACCGTAAGGCGGTGCATCCCGATCAGCCCACGACCTTTCGCATCGCGGGTACCTGGCGGGCCAAGGACCCCGAGAGCCCCTTCTGGTACAGGAACCCCCATCAGCTCCTGGAGCGCGAGTTTCTCACCTCCCTCGACGCCTTTTCCAGATTCGTGGCCCCCATCATGCCCCAGCAGATCGACTATGCCTTTTGGTATTATGTGCTCGATGAGAACAGGCTGCGCTTTGACGACGTGGATCTCTATGCCAAAGGGGTAAGGATCGCCGAGCAGCGGGCGAGTACCCGATTGTCCAACATCCGCGTGGATCGTTCGCCCATCGAGCCGCTCCAAAAGGTCCAACAGCGTACCACCGTGCTGGAGCGCCTCCTGTTCGGCTTTACCGTGCCCGTCATCGTATTACTGATGGCTTTCATCGGCTCCATCGCCATGATATCCGTGCGCTTTCAGCGCAACGAGATCGCCATAATGATGAGCCGGGGGAGCAGTCATGGGCAGTTATTCATCCTGAACTTGATGACGGGGCTGCTGCATATCGCCCTGGGCACCCCCCTGGGTCTGGCGATGGGTCTGGTCTTTGCCCGCGGGATGAGCCTGAACACGGGATTCCTTACCTTTGACCGCCGCACGCCGCTGCCCCTGGCCACCCAGGGAATAGAATGGCGCCTTGTGGGGCTGGCTTTGCTCTTCTCGCTGCTGGCGCGCCTCGTGCCCACCCTGCGTGCCAGCGGCAAGACCATCGTCACCTATGGGCAGACGAGGGCGCGGAGCGAAAATCGCCATACCGCCATGCGCATAGTCCTGACCCTCTTAATTTGTGCCGTCAGCGCGTACGCCTACTATCGCATACAGCAGCGAGGCACCTTTGGCCTCGTCACCTGGCAGGCCGACGCCGAAGCCGTGAATGATCCTCTGGTCTTTCTTGCGCCAAGCCTTTTCATCGTGGCGGCCGGGCTGGTCGCGGCGCTCCTCTTCCCCCTTCTCATGCGGATCGCCGACGTGGTGGGCCAATTCCTGAGCCCCTCGCTATACCTTGGCCTCCGAGAGCTGGCCCGACAGACAGGAGCCTATACCTCCGTCCTCTTTCTCCTCATCTTTTGTCTGGGACTGGGCACCTTTGAGGCCTCCATCGCCCGCAGCGCCGACTTTTGGTTGGAGGACCGCCTGCAGTACCGGGTGGGGGGCGACTATAGTTTCGAACAGGGCATCGCACCGCCAGAGAGTGAGGGACCGACAGGTGTGGATAGCTGGTTGACCCCTGTCGACCAGTACCGGAAACTGCCCGGCGTCACCGATGCCACCCGGTTGGGCCACCACACGGCGCTTCCCCTGCCGGATGACCTGCCCAGCATCGACCTCCTGGGCATCGATCGGCTCGATTTCGGGCGTGTGGCCCATTTCAGGCGCGATTACGCCGATCTTCCCCTGGGCGAACTGCTCAATCGCCTGGCCCAGGAGCCCAATGCCCTACTGGTAACGTCGGACTATTTGGAAGGGGCCACCCTGTCTGTGGGGGACACGCTTCCCCTGGACGTATATGTCGGGGGAACAGCCAAACGCATGGAATTCACCATCGCGGGTACCATCGACTACTTTCCCACCATGTACCCTGCCGAGGGACCCATCGCCGTCACCAACCTGGACTTTATTCATGACCAGGTTGGGGGGATCCATCCCCATAGCATCTGGATGCGCACGGAACCCGACACCGACATCGAGCGTCTGGAAGAGGGCCTTACGAGTATGGGCGTGGTGACAGTCAACGAACGGGATTATCGCGAGATGCTGTCCGAGGACAGGCAACGCCTGGAGAGGGTGGGGATATTTGGCAATCTCACCGTGGGCTTTTTATCCGGATCGCTGCTGGCCTGGCTCGGCCTGCTCCTTTACACGACCGCCTCCCTCATGTCGCGGGTGCACCGCTTCACCATACTGCGGGCCATAGGGTTTATGGTCCGGCAGATACTGTCCACCCTGAGTTTGGAATACCTTTGTGTCATCGCCTATGGCCTGCTGGCCGGGGCAGCCACCGGCGTCGCCGCCTCCAGGCTGTACGTGCCCTATTTCCAATTCACAGACAATCCCGATCTCCAGGTGCCACCCTTTGTCCCCCACATCGACTGGAGGCGTCTCGCATGGATCGCTCTCGTCTACTTTGTGGTGCTGGCCATCTCAGAGATCGTCGTCCTCGCCAACACGACGCGCCGAGAGGCCTTTCAGGCCCTACGCATGGGGAACGAATAGAGCGAAACCCGCCCGTTCACCATGATGGCGAACAGGCGGGTTCAGATATCGGGGACGGGCTCGATTCTTACTCTGCGGCCTCTGATACGTCACTGGTAGTTCGGCCCAGCACCTTATTTACCTCGCTGTTCTGCATAGCGGGGGCATCATCGTACAGGTAGCAGGCCACAGCCCGCACATCGCTGCTTCGGAAGAGGGGAGGATGTTTCTCCTCGCAGATATCCATGGCCTGAGGGCATCGGGGCGCAAACTTGCAGCCCACGGCCCCTCCTCTGGCCATGGCCTGCCCCTTGGTGACATCCTCGGGTTCTCCCCACCTGCGCGCGGGATCGGGCCAGGGAATGGAGCTTACCAGCAACTGGGTATAGGGATGTTGTGGCTCCCTGATCACCGTTTCCACATCGCCCGCCTCTACCACCGATCCCTGGTAAAGGATCAGGATATCCTCGCAGATATGGTAGGCCGTGGCCAGATCGTGGGTGATATACAATATGGAGATGCCCATCTCTTCCTTCAAGCGGCGCAGGCTCTTGAGGATGGTGGCCCGCAGTGAAGCATCGACCATGGAGACGGGCTCGTCGGCGATGATGACCTGGGGATTGAGCAAGAGGGCGCGAGCCACGGTGATGCGCTGGCGCTGCCCACCGCTCAACTGATGGGGGTAGCGCCCCAGTGTCTCTCCAGGGCGCAGGCCGACGCCGGCAAGGGCTTCCTCCACTATCTCCTCCCGCTCTGCCCTGGAATCGGCCAACCCGAACTTTTTAACGGGCACATTGAGCACGTGATCCACCTTGTAAAAGGGATTGTACACCTCAAAGGGGTCCTGGAAAATGGCCTGTACCTGTCGCCGGAAATCGCGCCAAACGTTCCTGGGTGACTCCCACAGATCCTGTCCCCTATAGAGGACCTTGCCCCGTGTGGGCTCGATGAAACCCAACAAAAGCATACCCATGGTCGTCTTGCCGCTGCCACTCTCGCCAGCGACGGCCAGGATGGTGGCCTCCTCTCCGCTTATGGAGAGATAATTATCATCCAAAGCGACGGTAGACCGCTTGCGCAACAGGCCGCCGCCATAGATCTTGGTCACATTCTGTAATTCTAACAATGCTGTCATCATTCCCCCTCGTAAAGATGGCACGCTACCCAGTGATCAGGACGTATTTCCTGCCAGGTGGGTATAACTTGTGAACAGATATCCATGGCGCGGGGACATCGGGGATGAAAGATACATCCCGACGGGGGGTCCACCAGAGCGGGCGTGACACCGGGAATGCCCGTGAACTCTCCCCTACGCCCCAACGTGGGCAAGGTGCTGATTAGAAGCTCGGTATAGGGATGCAGCGGTTCCTCAAAGACAGCCTCCACCTCCCCGATCTCTGCCAACCGCCCCGCATACATGACGGCCAGCTGATCCACCGACTGGGCCATCAGGCCCATGTCGTGGCCGATGAGGATCATGGAGATGCCCATCTCCTCCTGAAGGCGTTCGATGGTGGCCATCACCTGTCGCTGCACCACCACGTCCAGGGCGCTGGTCGGCTCGTCGGCCACAAGGACGCTGGGCTCCATGGAGATGGCGATGGCCACACAGACGCGCTGTTTCATGCCCCCGCTCAATTCATGGGGGTGCATATCCGCCACCTGAAGGTCCAGATCGACGGACTCTAGCAGGTCATTCACGTACCCCTCTGCCTCGCTGTTGTTCAACTTTATCCCATGATCCTCCAGGCCATCGAGGATCTGATCCCTGACGCGCATGACGGGATTCAGCGAGTTCATGGCTCCCTGAGGGATCAGGCTGATCTCGCGGAGTCGTAGTTCGCGCATGCGCTCGTCGGAGACGCTGGCCAGATCCTCTTCCCCATTCAGCAGCGCCCGACCCGACTCGATACGCCCAGGGCGCTTGATCATGCGCATAAAGGACATGGCCATGGTCGACTTGCCACAGCCAGATTCCCCCACCAGGCCCATCTTGATACCGCGATCCAGATCAAAGGTCACGCCATCGACAGCTCTGACGGCACCGGCTTCTGTATAGTAATAGACGTGTAGGTCTTGAACTTGCAGTACCGCCTCGCTCATACTTCCCTCCGAAGTCTTGGGTTAGCCAACTCGTCAAGGCCCGCCGACAGTAAAAAGAGGCCCACAAAGATCATCACGACGATGATGATGGGAATGAGGACCCACCACCACATGCCCCGCACAAAGGCCCCATAGTACATGACCCAATAGATGGTCATCCCCAGGGTGGGCTCGCGCATGGGCCCCAACCCCAGGGCCTCCAGGCCCAGGGAGGCGAACACGGCCGAGGTGACGGAGCCCACCAGGCTGGCCCCCAGAAAGGGGAGCAGGTTGGGCATCAGTTCGCCAAAGATGATCTCCAAACTGTTCTCACCGGACAGTTGCGCCACGCGCACAAAGGCCCGATTTTTCATGCTCAACACCTGGGACCGTATGGTGCGCGTGGGCCACATCCAGGCCAGCAGGGCCACGATCAGGGCCATAGTGTTCGTCGTCATACCTCCCCTTCCTACGGTCGAGGCGATGACGACCAGCACCAAAAGGCTGGGGATGGTGATGAGCACGTCCACCATCCAGCGAACGACGGTATCGAAAAATCCCCCATAGTAGGCGGCCGTAAAGCCTAACACGGTACCCACCCCCAGGCCAATGGTCCCCGCCATCACGCCGATCTTTGACGTCAGATAGGTCCCCGCCACGGCAACGGCGAACAGGTCTCGGCCCTGACTGTCGGTGCCAAAGGGGTATTCCCTGCTGGGGGGTTCGTTTGCGGGTGCGGCCAGCGGATAGGCCATTTCGGGGTCCCGATAAAGGCGCCCCAAGGTGGCGAACAGAAAAAGCATCAATAGAAGGATTATCCCAAACAAAAGCTTTTTATTACGTCCAAGATAGCCGAAAACACTCTCCAGTTTTGTCATATCAGGCCCTCTCATAGGTGATGCGCGGATCCATCAGCGGATAGGTCAGGTCCAGAATCAGCGTCGTTAGGCCGATGACCAGAATAACCATAAATACGATCCCATAGATGGTATTGTAATCGAACTGGTTGATGGCCCTATTCAGCAGGTTGCCGATGCCGGGATACCCAAAGACATTCTCCACCAGCACCGTCCCCGAGACCACAAAACCGAGCGACAGGGCCAGAGAGGTGACCTGGGGCAGAAGGGCGTTGCGCACTCCATAGCGAAAGAAAATACGTTTATCCTTCAGCCCCTTGGCCTCGGCGAGTATCATATAGTCCTCACCCTGCATGGTCACCATCATCCCTCGCATACCCAGGGCATTACCGCCGATGCCGGTGAGAACCATGGAAAGGGCCGGGAGAATCGAGTGATAAAGGATATCCAGATAATAGGAGAGTTCGCGCGAGGGCACGGTACCTATGCTATAGCCTCCCGTGACGGGGAACAACTTGAGGCGAAAGCCCACATAATAGACCAGAATCAGGGCAAATAGGTATTGGGGTACGGCCGACACCGTCATCATGGGTGTCACCAAGTACTCCAGCCAGTTTGGCGAGTTGGGCCAGGCGATCAGGGCCCCCAGAAGGTTGCCAATTGTAAAAGAGAGCAGCGTGGAAGACAGGACGAGACCTATGGTCCAGGGCAGCGCCTCGGCGATCTGCGCATTTACCGTCTTGGGAAAGTTGGCCAGGGAATAGCCAAAATCCAGACGCGCCATATCTCCCAGGTAGATCAGGTACTGCTTCCATAGGGGCTGATGCATACCAAACTTTTCCTCATAGGCCGTGACCATCTCCTCGATTCCTTCCTGAACATAGCCGCCCGAGGTGGCCATCTCGATGATCTTTTCCCGAACGGGGTTTCGAGGGGCCAGGCGGGGCACAAAAAAGTTCAGGGAAGCCGCCGCCCACAATACGAGGAACAACAAGAGGATCCTTTTTACAAAGTATATAAGAGACACGCTTTACCTCACTTTCTCAACAGACCGAACGAGGAAACAAAAGCACAAAATCATAGCTCACCTAAAAAGCACAGGGACCTTATATAGCTGAAAAGGAACTGCCCGATGCTATGGCAGGAAATATGTTTTCATACAAAAAAACAGTTCACTGGCACGTCACACAAAATGCCAGACATCCCGACAGTTCTATACAGGGGACTAATCATGACGATAAATAAGGGGTTCTAGACTTTTTAGACGCCTTTTCCCTCGATCGACCGATTACAGATCAACAATTTATGATGGGGAGACCTGAGAGCCAGACCTCCCCACCGTTGCTACATCGAAACTATACTTACTGAACCGCCTCCAACCTATCCAGGATGCGCGGGAAGGTCAGATGCCAGAAGGCGCCGTTGAGGTATTCGTCCTCCTCGGTGGGCCAGCCCGTCCAGTAGGTGGTGTTCATGGGGATGCGGTGCATCCACTGCAGCACGGGAATGCTGGGCAGTTCTCGCAGCCAGACCTCCATGGCCTCGCGAAAGAGTTCCTTCACCTGGGGATCGCCCATGGGCACGTTTGACATCTCGTCGACGATCTCGGTATAGGCCTCGTTCTTCCAGCGCCAGACGCTGCCCCAGCCGGACTCGCCAGTGGGCGCCACGCGGTCGGCGCTATAGAGGTCCAACGTCAGATAGGGATCGGGGCCCACGCTGCCGCCGTGGCCGAAGAGCCAGGCATACCACTCTTTGCCCACGCCTATGTTATCGCTGTGGTCGGCGGGCATACCGAACTCTACCTCGAACCCGCCTCTACGCAACTGCTCGGCAAAGATGGGACCAATGTCGGCATAGATCTGCCAGCCGCCCAGGAAGAAGGAAAATCGCTGGCCGTCCTTGGCCCAAAAGTCCTCACCGTCCTTGGCCCAGCCATTCGCCTCCATCAACTCGGCGCTCTTTTCCAGGTTGTACTCGTTGGTGGGGTACTCTTCCAAGAGATCCTCGATGGATTCCTTGAACGGCCTGAGGGATTCGTAATCGGGGAAGGGGATCTTTGTTGGAATACCCGCGCCGCCATAGGCCACATCGATGGCCTGCTGGCGGTCGATGACGTAGCTGAGGGCCCAGCGGATCTCCGGATTGTCGAAGGGATACTCCAGACAGTTGAACCCGATACTGTTGGGCCACCAGTCGATATAGCCATAGGGCTCCTCACGTCCCGAGTGGGTGATGATGGCGGGGTTCTGTTCCACCACCGTCTCGATGCTCGAGGGACGCATGTCCAGACAGGCGTCAAAGGTGTTGTTGATGGCCAGCTGGATGGCCTTGTCCTCGTTGGCCATGGGGATGGCGAGGACGCGCTCCGGTTCGGGCAACTCGGCAAAGCCGGTCTCGGCCGCCCACCAGTCGTCGCGCCGGTCCAGGAATTTCTGCGTGTTCGTAAAGTAGGTATACTCGTAGGGGCCGGTGACCACAGGCCACCCCTTTTCCACATCAAAGAACTCGAAGCTGGTCCAATCCTCCACGTCCTCATAGATGTGCTTGGGGACGATATACTGTCCAGTATCGAACTTGAAGGTCAGATACTCAAAATAGAAGCGGGGGCTGGGCTGGTTGAAGGTGATCACACACGTATAGTCGTCTACGGCCGTGGCCTCTTCCATGATGTTTTCTATATGAGTCGAGTTCCGCAGCAGGGGGGCATTCTCCTTGACCATATTGAGGGTAAAGGCCACGTCCTCTGCTGTAAAGGGTTCACCGTCGCTCCACTCGACGCCCTTGCGGATGTTGACCGTCAACTCGGTGAGATCGTCGTTGTACTCGTGGTCCTCGGCCAACCAGGGCCAGTAGATGTCCGCAAAGGCCGAATAGTACTCCAGGCCCTCGATGGTGGCCGCATCGCCGTTCTGGTGGGTGTAGGCCTGTGCATAGGGGTTACAGATCCCTGCCTCCTCCCAGGTGCCGCCGCTGCCGCCAAAGTAGATCACCAGCGTCCGCTCACGCGGAACGTTCTTGATGCCCTCTTCTTTGACCACCTCGACGACCTTCTCCTCCTCTACGACCCGGGTCACCTCTTTTTCGACCTCTTTCTCGACCTCGACGGTCTCTTTGACCACCTTTTCCACGACCTCGGTCTCCGGCTGGCAGGCCGCCAGGATGGCGCTCGCCGAGGCCAGGCCAGATAGGACGAGGAAATCTCTTCGATCGATTCTACGTTTCTTTGCCATTTCTAAATCCTCCTGTCATGTTTCGAATAAACAGAGCTCGCCCTCGTTCTCCTAAAAACGAGAACAAAGTTCCTCGCCGATTACCGCTAACGATAACCGACAAGCTATGCGAAAGAAATAGTCTCTCAGTCCACCTCCCCGCTTATAGTGAATCCCAAAAAGAAAAAGAGGTCAGACACCTGAAAGCGCGGTTAAGCGGTGTCTGACCTGATCTTCCCCGTATTGGAGGGAATATCTCCCGACATGGATTGCCCGCTCCTTGGACCACAGTCTCTGTGTAAACGCGAATTGCCATCCCAGAAAGCGCACGCTATCTCTCTCCATCATTGGTCGAGAAATGTAAGGATACTCCCCCTTTTACGTTCGGCATGGATACTATATATTAGGTGTTTTTACTTGTCAAAATGTCCGCGCCGCATCTTTTCGTGTCTTGAAAGTCGGCTAACGAACCATCACCTACCCCCTTGACAGCCCCCAACCCCCAATCTATACTCGCAGACGTCAAGTCAATTCAACCCCATCAGCAAAAAGGAGCAAGGAATGCGACGAAACGTATTGCGCGAGCTATTGGATGCGGGCAAACCGAGCCTGGGCACCCACGTACTCACACCGTGGCCGGGCATGATCGAGATCGTGGGACACAGCGACATGTTCGACTATGTGGAATATGTGGGCGAGTATTCGTCGTTTAGCCTGGAACTGCTGGACAATGTCGGACGGGCCGTGGACCTCTTTCCCGAGATGTCGGCCATGATGAAGGTGGAGGAGCAGACGCGGGGATTCATCGCCCAGCGGGCCATCGACGCCGGCATCCAGAATGTGCTGTTCACCGACTGCCGCTCCGCCGAGGATGTGGAACAGTGCGTGCGCTATGTGCGCTCGGAGCGCCCCGCGTCGGGCGGCGTGCACGGGGCCGCCATGCGCCGCAACGTGGGCTATATCCTGGAGGGGGGCTCGGAGGCCTGGGCCGATGCGCTGGACGAGACCGTGATCGCCATCATGATCGAGAAAAAGGGGGCCATGGAGGATCTGGACGAGATCATGGCCGTGGAGGGCGTGGACATGCTCCAGTTCGGGCCCAGCGACTATTCCATCAGCGTGGGCATGACGGGCCAGGGCGGAAGCGACCCGATACAGGAGACCCAGAGGGAGATGATTCGCCGGGCCCTGGATGCCGGTGTACACCCCCGGGTGGAGATCGGCAGTTTTGAACAGGCCAAGCCCTATCTGGACATGGGCGTGCGCCACTTTTGCATCGGTTGGGACCTGGGCACCCTCTTTGGCTGGTGCCGGGAGCAGGGCGAGGCCATGAAAGAGGTTCTGGAGTCGGCCTAGTGATTGATAGACTTCCGAAGTCTGTGTCAATGGCCTTTTCTCATCTAGAACACCTCCTTGGGATCGAGCAGAAAGGCGTTAATATCGACATAAAGACTTCGGAAGTCTCACTTTTCCAAAGCCACACCGTAATTTTAACCATTGGAGGCACGTGCGAAAAGGAGGACGAGATGACACACGACACGTTTCGCCTGGCGCTCATCGGCGCGGGGGGCATAGCCCGCCGCCACATCGAGGCCATGGAGGATCTGAAAAAACGCGGCCTGGACGACTTTGCGCTTGCCGCGGTGTGCGACATCGACGAGGAGGCGGCCCAGGAGAGGGCGGCGCAGGCCGAGGAGGTCTTTGGACAGCGGCCCGCCATTTATGCCGACTATCAGGAATTGTTGGACGAGGAGGAGGCTCATGGCGCGGACCTCTGTCTGCCCCATGGGCTGCACCATGAGGTGAGCATAGCCTGCATGGAGGCCGGGCTCCACGTGCTCTGCGAGAAACCCTTGGGCGTCACCATCAAGGCCTCACGCCTGATGGCCGAAAAGGCCGACGAGACGGGCCTCGTGTTGTCCACCGCAGTCCCCTATAGGCGACTGCCCGGCCATCGCAAGGCCGCCTGGGTGCTGAACGAATCGGGTCTGATAGGGCGGCCCCTCAGCTTTTTCCACTACTATACGCGGCCGCCGCGGCAACGATCGGACGACGAGCCCCTGCCCCAGAGCGTGGTCTGGCGTCAGGATCGCTTCATGTCCGGCGGGGGCATGGTCATGGACAGCGGCTTTCATTACTGCGACGGCATGCGCCACCTGCTGGGCGAGGTGGATACGGTCTTTGCCGAGACGCGGCAGATGGCCTCCGGCCGCCCCCTCCCCTTGACGGAGGCGCGCGAGGATACCGTCTTTGTGACCTTTACCTTTGAGAACGGCGCGGTGGGCTCCTGGACGTGGAGCCTGGCGGCGCCCGGTGACCCGATGCAGGAACTGATATTTTATGGCAACGAGGGTTCCCTCCGCGACACGACGGATAACGCCTATACCAGCTTTCACCTATTCTTTGAGACGGGAGAGGTGGTACAGGCGGACGGGACGCGCTATACCCTGGCCGACCTGGAGGCCGACTACCGGGCCGCCCTCACAGACAAGGAGTGGGCGCATTACTATCCCCACGGCGTCGACGACGGCTTTGCCTACGAGATCTGGGAGTTCATAGAGGCAGCGCGGGGCAACCGGGACGGCGTGGAGGTGGACGGCTGGGAGGGCCTGCGTTCCCTGGCCGTGTGCGAGGCCATCTACGAGTCCGCCCTGGCAGGAGAGCCCGTCGCCGTGGAGGACGTGGTCTCGGGAGAGCGCGATAGGTATCAGCAGCCCATCGACGCCCATTGGGGGCTTTAGGGAGGAGTAGATTATCGTCAAGACCCTAAAGGTTTGTCCGGGGCGATCCCGATCACCCTAGATTCAATGTACATTGGGCGAGTAAGAACAAGTTCGGCTTTCTTGTGAAACCTTTAGGGCCTATTTTGGCTAGATAACAGGAGGTAACCCAACATGCGTGTAGGCTTTATTGTACCCAAAGACATGCGGGATCTGCCCTTCGATGAAGCGGCCCAATGGGGCAGCGAGAACGGCTTTGCGGCCATCGACGCCGCCCTGGAGGATGCCGACGTCTGTGAGGTGGCGGGCATCGGCGTGGGCGCCACCCACCTGCCCGTCGATGTCCTCACCATGGACGAGGCGGAGCGCGAGCGGGCCCAGAAGGAGGCCTTCCGCTTCATCGACCGGGCCGTGGACAAGGGTATCACGCGGGCCATGATCGGCCACGCCCGCCATCCGGACCTGAACGCCGAGGAGAACGTGGAACTGTTTCGGGAGGGCTATGCCCCCGTCGCCGAATACGCGGAGCAATACGATTTCAAGCTGGTGATGGAGATCTATCACGCCCACGGGAACTGGCTGGCCATCACCCCCGAACTGATCCGCGCCCTGTTCGCGGCCGTGCCCTCCAAGAGCCTGGGCATCTGCCTCGACCCCTCACATCTGGCGGTGCAGGGTATAGACTATATCAGGGCCACGCGAGAATTCGGCGCGCGCGTCTTTTACGCCCACGCCAAGGACACCGAGATCCTGGAGGAAGAGCTCTACGAATACGGCATCCTCGGTCGGGCGCTGGGCACCGATCGCCCCTTTTCCGGCTGGTGGCGCTACCGCCTGCCAGGACGCGGCGAGATCGACTGGGGCCGCTTTATGGGCACGCTGGCCGAGGTGGGTTACGACGACGTCATCGCCATCGAGCACGAGGACGCCATCTGGTATGGCGACGTGGAACGCAACAAACGCGGCCTGCTGCTCGCAAAAAAGTATTTGGAGCCGTACATCATCTAGAACGTATAGGTGCCAGGCACTTCTGAAGTGCCTGGCACCTGCATGGAAAGGAGTCGCACATGAGACTGGGCGTTGACGTATACAGCATCCGCTCGCAGGAGTGGGATGCCTTTGAGTATCTGGACTATTGCGCAGAGATCGGCCTGGATGTGGTGCACTTTTCGGATCTGGGGCCCTTTGACAGCATCGAGGAGAGCTATCTAAAAGAGGTCGGGGCGCGGGCCGACGAACTGGATCTCGACATCGAGGCCGGCATGGGCTCCATCTGTCCCACGTCGACCAGTTACCGGGCCCAGGAGGGGGAAAGCGTCGTCGAGCGGGTGAAAACGATGCTGCACGTGGCCAGGGCCCTGGGGTCGCCCGTGCTGCGCTGCCTGTTGGGATCCAACGCCGACCGCCATACCGACACGCCCCTGAAAACCCATATCGCCTCCACCATCGCCACCTGCCGGGCCGTGCGCGATCTGGCCCTGGATCTGGAGGTCAAACTGGCGGTAGAGAACCATGCCGGCGACCTGCAGGGCTGGGAGCTGCGGGACCTGATCGAGGAGGCGGGCCCCGAGTACGTGGGCGCCTGCATCGACACGGGCAATCCCATCTGGGTGCACGAGGATCCCATGGTGACGCTGGAGCACCTGGCGCCCCATGTCCTCACCAGCCACATCCGCGACAGCGTGGTCTGGTCCCATCCCCAGGGGGCGGCCTTCCAGTGGGTGGCCATGGGCGACGGCAACGTGGGCATGGACGTGTGGACCGAGCGCTACAAGACCCTCTGCCCCGAGATTCCCTTTACCCTGGAGATCATCACCGGCCGACCACCTCAGGTGCTCAACTATATGGAGGAGGATTATTGGGAGGCCTATCCAGACGCTCAAGCCGGCGAGTTCGCCCGTTTCGAGCGCCTGGTACGCCAAGGAAAGCCCTTTATGGGCACCATGGTCATGCTGGGCGACGAGGAGGACATGCCCCCGGAATACGAGGCCGCCCGCGCGGCCCAGGAGCGCTACGATCTGGAGCGTAGCGTGGCCTACTGCAAAGAGGTTCTGGAGGTGGGGGAACGGGAGTAGGTGAATCCAGAGACCCTAAAGGTTTGGTCCAAAGAAAGCGCACTTTTGCTTTGACCGGCCCAATACACATCGCAACGGCGGTTGCGTTTCGGCAAAAACCTT
>CAZMOW010000035.1:0-23413 GCA_964567975.1 uncultured Anaerolineales bacterium
CTGGGCATCTGTAGCCTCGGCCCAGAAGAGATCCGGGCAACCGCTGCCGGCCGCCATGGCCGCTGTCAATTTCTGTCCGCGATCAGCCGGGTGGGGGGATACCCACTCCACCTCGGGATGCTGTTCGACGAAGCCGGTGGCAGCGAGGTCGATGGGATGCTGATCATGGCCCCAAAAGATGAGCTCGCCACTCAACTCGGCGGAAGGCTCGGCAAGCTCGGCCTCTTTTTCAACGACCCGGGTGACCTCTCTCTCCACCTCTACGGTCTCTTTGACGACCTTCTCTACTTCCTTTTCAACCTCGACTGTCTCCTTGACAACCTGGGGCTGGCAGGCCGCCAACAAAGTGACTGCCGTACCCGCACCGAACAGGCGTAAAAAACTTCTTCTAGACAAATCCTTCTCCATCTTCATTCTCCCTTCAAAAGCTCGAAAACCAGATCACCACAGATCCAACCAGCGTCCTCAATCGTTCATCGTTATGCCAAAAGCCTCCTCTCGAAAACCAACGTAAATCGCCCATCAACCTCCCTACTGCAACGTAATGCTATACACACCTCATTCTCCTGTCAAATTACCTGGCTGTAACCGCCAAAACTCGTAGGCCGGATAGATTATTCGACCCATATTCTCCGAGGAGTCTACAAGGCCCAGCAAGGGCTTTGCAGAGTGAGCCTGTGTTTTAATCCCTTCCCCACGGACTTTGACACTGTCCCACCAGCATGCTAGGCTATGCACCTGCTGGAACGACAGAATCACTGACACAGTGTTGGGAGAAAAAAGCGATGGGATGTGCCAGGAAAGCGGAGGATGTTTTCTCCACGGGGAAATTGCCCCTCGATCTGCTCAACGCGCTGTTGCAGCGCTACACGCGCCCGGACGACCGCCTCATCGCGGGGCCCGGCGTGGGGGAGGATGTGGCGGCCATCGATATGGGAGATCGCTATATCGTGATAAAGACGGACCCCATCACCTTTGCCAGCGACCAGATCGGCTGGTACGCGGTACACGTCAACGCCAACGACGTGGCCACCAGCGGCGCCCAGCCTCACTGGATGCTCAACACCATCCTGCTGCCAGATGATCAGACGACGTCCGAATTGGTGGAGACCATCTTTGCCCAGCTACACCAGGCATGTGAGACGTTGGACATCACGCTGGTAGGAGGACACACGGAGGTAACCTGGGGCCTGAACCGCCCCATCGTCGTGGGCGTGCTAATCGGCGAGGTGCGCCGTGACAACCTGATCACCACTTCTGGAGCAAGGGAGGGCGATCACATTCTCCTGGCAAAGGGCATCCCCATAGAGGCCATCGCCCTTATCGCTCGAGAGAAGGCAGAAGAACTGCGTCAGCGCGGCTATGATGAGGACTTTTTGGAGCGGGCCAGGAACTATCTCTATGATCCAGGCATCAGCGTCGTGGATGCCGCCAGGATAGCGGCCAAGCACCCGGGTGTCCACGCCATGCACGATCCGACCGAAGGGGGGCTGGCCACCGGCCTGCATGAACTGGCCCTCGCCGCCGAAACGGGGCTCGTCCTCTATGCCGACGAGGTGCCCGTGACGGAAGAAGGACAGCGACTCTGTGAGGAATATGGCCTTGACCCCCTGGGAGCCATCGCGTCGGGCGCCCTGGTCATCACTGTGGCCCCCGAGGAAAAGGCCGCCCTGATGGACGCCTACCGGAATGCCGGGATCCCCTGTGCCTGCATCGGCAAGATGCTACCTGCGGAGGATGAGGTTTGTATGATACGCGACGGAGAACGCCTGCCCCTCCCCCGCTACGATCAAGACGAGATCACTCGTATCTTCTAACCCCTCGATTCGCCATCGTGTAGCGCCTTCACCAGGCTCTGCGCCAGTTCTTGCTCCTCCTCCATCGTGCTGATCCTCCCATCAAGGAGGGCCTCCTGAATGCGGTCCAATATCTCCCCATAGACGGGACCCGGAGGCACGCCCAAGGAGCGAATATAGTGACCGTCAATGCGCGTGGACATGTCAGATAGTTCCCGCTCATAGAGATCCAGGCGCCGGCGCACCAGGTCCGAGTCGGTCAGCACAGAGAGGACGAAACGCGCCTCGCTGGAAAAGGGATCCAGCAGCCGATAGATAACGCTGGGAAGCATGGCCTCCGCGGTGAGCTTTTGCATCGAGTCCTGTAAACGAGCCACCTCATAAAGAAAGCGAGCCTCATCCCCCGAGATATGAAGGCGCTCCACAAAAGACTCCAAATCTTTCGCACTCATGTAGCTTGTGAGAAGGGCCAGATAGCAGAGATGCAGAGTGGGCCCCTCTGCTTCCTCCTCCTCCGCAACGAACATGGGTCCCGAGGGACGTCGTGGTTTTTCAAAGGAAGGAGACCACTGGGAAAAGGTCTCTCGCAGACGCTCAAAATGCTCGGCCATGTCCGAAGAAAGATAGAGAGCGGGATGCAGGTGTTCCAAGGCTCCCAGACGATGGAGCCGCTCCAGAATGTGCTCGGGCTCGGCTTCCTGCAGGATGAGATAGAGTTCGTGGCGCAGGCGATCCCCCGTCACATCGTCCAGCAGTTCCAGGGCATCCTCCATGAGTTCTTCTGTGCGTTGCTCTATGGTGAACCCCAGACGCTGCTCAAAGCGCACGGCGCGCAGGATGCGCGTGGGATCCTCGATAAAGCTCAGATTATGAAGCACCCTTATGCGCTTCTCCTGAATATCGCGCTCTCCCCCATAATAATCGAGCAGTTCGCCATATCGTCCCCGATCCAGGCAGATGGCAAGGGTGTTGATAGTGAAATCGCGCCGATACAGATCCTGTCGAATGGAACTTCTCTCCACCTGCGGCAGGACCGAGGGTTGTTCGTAGAACTCGGTACGCGCGGTGACAAAATCCAGTGAGGGCGGCACACCTTTGGGACGCTCCCCCTCCAGGATCACCTTTGCCGTGCCAAAGCGCCTGTGGCTGCGCATGTGCCCCCCGACCCGTGAAGCCAGTTCATCCGCCATGTGAATGGCGTTGCCCTCGACGACGAGGTCAAGATCAAAGGTCGGAGACCCCAGCAAAAGATCCCGCACAAAGCCCCCCACAATATAGAGCGAGTGGCCAAAATCGTTGGCCACGTCCCGCGCCTCGATGAGCAGGTCCCGCAGCCCCTGGGGAAGGGCCTCCTCCATCATGCGACGAATATCCTCCGCGCGAGAGGGATGGCCCGACGGCGTCCACAGGTTGATCAGGTCCGTGCGCGTGATGATGCCCACAAAGCGTCCCTCCTCCACCACGGGCACCTGTCCCAGCCCATGATCCACCATGATCCGCTGCACCTCGGACACAGGATCCTGCGGGCTGACGTACAAAGGCCCCGTGTGCAGGATATTGCACACGGGCATGTCGTCCAAACGATGATGGAGGGCTCGATCGACGTCACTCCGCGTGAGGACCCCGACCAACCGATCCCCCTCCACCACGGGAAACCCTTCATGGCCGTAACGGCGCATCAACTGTGCCGCGTCCTGCACGGACATTTCCAAGGTCAAGGTATGCACGTTGGTGGACATCAGTGAGCCCACCAGCGTGGGAGGCTCAATCCGCTCCTCAAGGGCACAAAGCAGGGCCCGGGAAACGTCCTCCAAATCCCCCTCCTGCACCAGGGCCGCCGCCGCCCTGCTGTGCCCACCCCCACCGAATTCGTCCATCACCTCGGACACATCCACCGCCTCCGTGGAACTACGGGCCACGATCTGTGTACTCTTGTCGTGCTGAGCCATGAGAAAGCATGCGTCGGGATCATACATGTCGATGAGCTGATGTATCAGGGCCGCCAGTTCGTCGACATACTTTTCGAGATGAACGGTGGAGAGACAGACAATGCGCCCCCGAATGGTATGTATCTCTGTGTTACTGATGAGGGACTCCAGGGCCTCCCTCTGTCCCCTGGAAAGAGGGAGGTGCAGGAACCTGCTGACCAGGGAGAGATCGGCTCCCTGGTCCAAAATCCATGCCGCCGCGCGTGCATCACGGGCCGTGGCCATGGTGTACAAAAGCGATCCCGTATCCTCATAGATACCCATCAGCAGCAGACTGGCGCCCAACCGCTCCAGGGTGATCCCCCGTTCCCTGATCTTTTCCGTAAGCAAGGTCACCGTCGCCCCTATCATCTCTCCCTCAAAAGTGACGCCCTCACCGTCCTCGACCTCTTGGCGGTGATGGTCGATGATATGTCGCGGCGTCTCGGGGGTCATCCCGGGCAGCGGCGCGATCCTCTGTGTATCCACCAGGATCAGGTGGTCGATCTCCTCTCCCGCAAGCTCACGCCGGTAAACAAAGGGGAAATCCTCCCCATAGAGGGCCAGGAACTCGCGCAAATTGCGGTTCATCTTTTGGGGCAGGACGGCTCGATGCTCGGGATAGAGCAATCTGGCCCCATATATGGACGCCAGGGCGTCCATGTCAGCGCGTTCATGACTTGTGATCACCTTCATGGCCAGGCTCGGCTTTCTACCGACCTATGAACGTCGGCCCTCTACAAGACAACCTTGGGTACGATATCGCACGGTACGCTACCATCCAAGAGGATTATAATTCCCCGTGAACAATTGACAAAAGCCAAAGGTGGCGCCTATAATCTAGGAAAGCGCATGGGAAATCCTTGCCATTCTTTGCCGGATACACAGGAGATGATGCTTTTTCAGGACGTCAAGCGTTCCAGATGGTGGCTGGCCCTATTGGGCCTGGCCTTCACTTTTCTCATTCTCCTTGGCATGGTGGCAAGAATCCTCTATGTGGGTGTATATGCCTCGACGACCACCCCATCTCGCCATCCCACACGTATCATCCCCAACACGGACGTCAATCCCTATGGAGCCAACTTTTTCCTGGCGCGCGAAGTGGAGCCCTGGAAACTGGACAAGACGCTCCAGATGGCCAACGATGCGGGGATCGGTTGGGCCAAACAGCACTTTCCGTGGGAACAGATCGAACCGGTACGCAAGGGCGAATTCCTTCACCCCCATACCAAGACCAGCAGCTGGGAAAAATACGACAGAATCGTTCAAGCCTGTGAGGAGCATGAGATACAGATCGTGGCGCGCCTGGACCGCCCCCCCAATTGGACGCGCCAGGACAATACCTATCCCGAAAGTCCGCCGGATGACTTGCAGGACTATGGCGATTTCGTCTACGCGTTCGTGAAACGCTACGAGGGACGCATCGACTATATCCAGATCTGGAACGAACCGAACATATTCCCCGAATGGGGGAACAAACCGGTGGACCCGGCCGAATACGTGGAGCTCTTGAAAATCGCCTACACGCGGGCCAAAGAGGCCAATCCCAACGTCTATGTGCTGAGCGCTCCGCTGGCCATGACCCTGGGGCAACCACACCCGGAACCGGGGAAATGGATCGCCATGAGCGATCTTGACTATCTGGAAGGCATGTACGAAGCGGGAGCGGCGGATTACTTTGACATCCTCTCGGCAAATGCCTTTGGGATGGATCATCCCCCGGAGGGGCCTCCGGATCCCCAGGTATTGAACTTTCAACGTGTTGTCCTGCAGCGCGAGATCATGGAACGCCATGGAGATAGTGACAAGGCGATATGGTTCAACGAGTATGGATGGAATGCTGCTCCCGCGTCCATGGCCCCCGATAAACTGATCTGGCAGCGGGTGAGCGAGGAGGAACAGGCGCGATACGCATTACGCGGTATCGAACTGGCAAGAGAAGAGTGGCCCTGGGCGGGGGCCTTTATGATCTGGTACTTTCGCCAGGTGGGCGATATTCCCAGGGAAAGGGCCGATTACTATTTTCGCATGGTCGATCCCGATTTTAGTCCCCAAAGACTCTACTTTGCCGTGCAGGATGCGGCAGCAACACAGAGCGCCGCCGGGCCCGGACTGTATCAGGAGACCAATCCGAACGTAAAAGCAAGCGAGAACTGGCTCCACATCATCGATGAGGTCGCTTTGGGAAAGGCCTTTATACGTTCAGAAGAGGCTGGGGACAGCGTCACGTTTACCTTTACGGGAAGCGGGGTCGATCTGATCACGAGGCGAGGGGAACGCTCGGGGCAGATTATCCTCTCTCTGGACGGACATTCCGTCGCCGGGCTTCCTCGGAATGAAAGGGGGCAAAGTTATGTCGACCTCTATGGCGCTACCACAGAACTTCAGAGCCGCATTCCCCTGGTGCAAGACGTGAGACCCAGGGAGCATATCCTCCGCATAACCGTCAGCGACGACCAGAACCCACACGCGAGGGGACAGGAGTGCATCATAGACGCCTTTGAGGTGATGGCGGAAGAGGAAAAGAGCTTTCCCACCCTCGCCCTCTCTCTGGCCGCCGCCGGCCTCATCGCCGATGGATATCTTCTCTGGCGGGTCTGGCGCCATCTCCGCTGGACTATTCGCACACCCTAGAAAATCGCCTTTCCCTTTTCGAACGCCGTCTCATCAACTCTTCCTCATCGATCTCTATCACCTGATGGCCATAGGTGTTGATCACCGTGGTCTCCCCATATTGTCTCCTACGCTGGGCATCCTGACGGTAAAGGTGAACATGGCCGTGAATGAGATAGCGCGGCGAAAAAGCATCCATAAACTTGAGAAAAGCCTCAAACCCCCTATGACAGAGATCATCGCCATCCCCGATCCCCCGCGGCGGCGCATGGGCGATCAAGATATCGATGGGCCTTCCATGACGCAAGCGATTCCAGTATAGTTGGGGGACCATCTTCCAGATATTCCACCGCATCTGCAGTTCCGTATATTGGTGGTTGCCCCCACTGTAACGCATAGAGCCCTCCAGGCCGCCTATCAGCAATCCCCCATGATTCACCACCCGCCCGTGGATATTCTCGCAACCCTCGGGCGCAACTTTGACCCCCCCGTCGCTCTTCCTCACCATGCGCTGGTGATTGCCAAAGACATAGTACAATCTTTTGGTCCTTAACATACTCACAATGTACTCCAGGTAGCGAAAGGGCAGATCGCCACAGCCCAGCACCAGATCCACATCCCCAAATCGCTTGCGAATGTTGGCACTGTAAACGAGATCATCGGGTTTATCGCTAACAGCAAGGATTTTCATGCAGGCAACTCACAAAAGTATGACGCTTTTTACAATTGACAGAGGAGACGCAAGCCTTTACACTTTTTGCAATCGGGCCCCTCTCAAACAGATCTATCGTCAAAAAGGGGAAATACCCACCGGACACGACAATGACATGGAACGCCTGGAGAGCTTGGACGCACAAGGTGTTTCGAGCACGATGGCATCTTTGAAAGGGAAACACGTTCCGAATGTGCGCCCCGCACGCTGGGACCTATGAGCGAAGAAAGGAATGCGATGCACGCACAGACGTTCGTCATCATCATACTCGTCCTGGCCATCGCCCTGTGGGCTGGAATGCTCTATTTTATGAACACCAAACCGCCCACAACCCCCAACCAGACCCTCTTCCTCCTCATCTGGGGCACGACGGTATCATGCACCGCCATACCCATCTCTTACGCGTTCCAGGCGCGATTAAGCCTCCTACCGACCCGTCAACGGTTGAATCGAGCCATCCGTCAAGGGTTGCTCGTCGGCGTTTTAGGGACCACGCTGATGGCCCTGCACTTCCTGCGACTCTTGAATCTGTTAACCGCCATCATCCTGGCCCTTTTGGCGGTGACTTCAGAGATCCTCATCTCATTGAAGAACGGATAAAAGCCCTCCTCGATCTCCTAGCCCCTGTTACCTAACAAGAGGCGGCGAGGGCAAAAAGATATTTGCTCTCGCCGCCTCCTTGGGGTAGGGATAGCCAAAAAGCCAGCTACAAGATGGCTACCTCTGTATTACGATCAAAGACGTGCGCATTGTCCATGTTGATATACACTTCTCGATCCTGCCCCACACGCGCCGAGGTGCGAGGATCGACGCGGGCGATAAAGGTCTTGGCACCCGTCACCAGATAGAGAAAGACCTCGTTACCCATAAGCTCTGTCACATCCACCCGCGCCTCGACGGGAGCAGCGGTGACGCCCCGCGGTGCGTACTCGGGATCATGGATGTCCTCGGGACGAATGCCATAGATGACCTCCTCGCCCAGGTACTCTTGCAAGGGTGGCAGTTTATCGTCGGGAACCTTTACTTTGAAGGTACCACTGTCGAGATACATCTCATCGTTCGCGCCCGTGACGGTCACGTCAAAGAAGTTCATCGACGGGCTTCCGATAAAGCCACCGGTGAAAACGTTAGTGGGCTCCGTATACAACGTCTGGGGCGTATCCACCTGCTGCAGGATGCCATCACGCATCACGGCGATGCGGCTGCCCATGGTCATGGCCTCAGTCTGGTCGTGGGTAACGTAGATGAACGTCGTCTCCAGACGCTGGTGCAGCTTGGAGAGCTCGGCGCGCGTCTGCACGCGCAGCTTGGCGTCCAGGTTGGAAAGGGGCTCGTCCAGGAGGAAGACGTACGGCTCACGCACGATGGCGCGACCGAGGGCCACACGCTGCCTCTGACCACCAGAGAGCGCCTTCGGCTTGCGGTCGAGCAACTCCTCGATGCCCAGAATATCCCTCGCGGCTTCATGGACACGACGGTCTATCTCCGCCTTCGGCGTCTTGCGCAGCTTTAGGCCAAAGGCCATGTTATCGTACACGCTCATGTGGGGATAGAGAGCATAGCTCTGGAACACCATGGCGATGTTACGATCCTTTGGCGCCACGTCGTTCACCAAGCGGTCGCCGATATAGATATTTCCAGCGGTGAGCTCCTCCAACCCTGCCAAGAGTCGCAGCGAGGTCGTCTTCCCACATCCCGAAGGACCTACGAACACCAGAAACTCTTTGTCCTCAATTTCCAGGCTCATGTCGTTTACGGCAATGACATCGCCAAAGCGCTTGGTCGAATGATCATATGTCACACTAGCCATTATTATCTCCTTAGTAAAGCCAATAGATCAAAAAATGGGAATTCCCCTCTTCTCTCCCGATTTGGAGAGAAGGCCAAAGACGCTTCCTGGCTCAAGAGCGGCAGAACTTTTCGGTCAGCCGTGACGAGTGGGGAAAAGCTCGCACCGCCGGGCTCATTGCCAAAACCGTCCACCCCTGAAGCAGTTCGTTGCCACCGACATCCATATATTGCGCCTGCATCACCCTCTATAGTCACCTCCCCGTCACGACCCCGCGGACCTGGAATCGACCATCCCCCTCCACGGTGCGTATATGACCATCCTCATATACAGTATACCCCACGGATAATAGCAAGTCAATGGCAAAAAGCAAAATCATCCGCCACATCTTTGGCGGAATTCCACAATATATTATCGTTTCATCCAGGCGCTGGAACGATAAGCACCGCCCACAACCCGGAAACAAACATCCGAAACGTGACGCCTTACACGCGTCCGTCACGCCCCAAAAGGAGAAAAAGAATACGGCGACTAGACCGTATCCCTTTCCCGACGCTTTTGCTTGTAACGGTATATGATCCGTCCCCGCGACAAGTCATAGGGCGAAAGCTCCACCTTGACGCGGTCTCCCAGTAGGATGCGGATATAATACTTGCGCATCTTGCCCGATATATAGGCCAACACTTTGTGCCCATTATCGAGCTCCACACGAAACTGTGTATTTGGAAGGGCCTCTACCACTGTGCCCTCCACTTCGATCTTTTGTTTACTCGCTTTAGTCATACTATTCTAGGTTTCTCCCTCCGCACCCATCCAAAGATGGGCCTATCGATTGCTTATCATCAAGTATATCAAGCAATAAACAGAACGTCAAACTGGCCTTGCCCGCCTGGGAGCGAACCAGGCGGGTCCATATATAGCACAAAACTCTCTTGAGAATATCGGGCACGGAAATCCGCGGTTCGAGTGACAAGCCGACAAAAAGTGTTCTTACGAGGACGCGCTCCCTTACAAAGAGAGATCAAGATCGCCATCATGGGCGGCCAGATAATCAAAAGTCCTGTTCTCCAAAACCTTGATCATCTGTTCCTGTGCCTCGGCCAGCACGGGACGCAGTGAACACGTATCCATCTTCTCACAGCCCTGGGAGGGAACCAGGCATGGACACAGGCCTATGGGCCCGTCGATGGCCTCGATCACCTCCAAAAGGGTGATCTCCTCCGCCGGGCGTTCCAGCGAGAACCCTCCATTTGCTCCGCGATGTGAGCACAGAACGCCTTCCTTGACCAGGCTCTGAAAGATCTTGGCCAGATAGCTCGAGGGCAAGTCCTCTGCAGAGGCGATATCATTCACCAGCGCCACCGTATCAGGGGACCGCTTGGCCAGATAGATGACGCCCCGCGCCCCATAATCGGCTCCTCGTGTCAATCGCATGTCTCACCTTTCTCTACTCCTCCTTTGCTCACCTCGATTCTACCACAACCAAAAGGCACGGACAACAAAAACCATCCTCCTTGTCCGAATTCCATCTTGACGCCTCTGGGCCCCCTGGGGTATAGTCAGCATATAGGAAAGCTTGCTGCGCGATCATGGGGCTGGGGAGCAAAACACGATGGTCACGAGACACAAAGTTGCACTGGTAAAAGCGGAAAAGATCGACGAGGCCGTCAGACACGGCCTGGAGCTTATGGGGGGCATCGAGGGCTATGTACGGCCCGGCGCCCGCGTCCTGATCAAGGTCAATATGTTCAGCAAGGGCAGAGCCGAGGACGGAAACGTCACCCATCCGGGCGTGGTGCTGGCCGTCGCGCGTCTATGTCACGCGTGCGGGGCCCAGGTAACCGTGGCAGAACGCCTCCCCAAATATGACGACAACCTGCGCGGTTATGAGGCCATCGAGGAGGTGGCCAAGTTGGTGGCCATCGAGAACCTGGAACGAGACCTGCTCTCCCTGCCCCGCGCCCGATCCCTGACCTGCCAGATACCGTGGGCCAGGCTCATCGATACCTGCGACGTGTTCATCAATATCCCCGGATTGCGCACCCACGCCCTGACCAAATTCTCCAACGCCATGAAGAACCTCATGGGGCTCCTCCCCGCCGACACCACGCGCTACATCCACGAATACGGACTGGACGGCGCCATCTGCGATCTCAACTACTATCGGACCAGCGATCTGGTGATCACAGAGGCCGTGCATACTCTAGAGGGGAACTTTCCCTCGGAGGGCTCGCCCGTCAAGACCGACCTGATCACGGTGGCGGACAACGCCGTCGCCGCCGACCTGGTGGCCGCCAGGATCCTGGGGCTGGACGCGCGGGAGGTCTTTTACCTGCAGGAGGCCATACAGCGGGGTATGGGCCCCGCCTCCCTCGACGAGATCGAGCTCCTGGGCGAGGATCTCGGCCCCCTGCTGGAGGAGGTGCAGATCACGCCGGCCCCCCGCAACCCGGAACAGTACGCCGGGCCCTTTGAACTGTGCGCCGAGAACGCCTGCCCCACCTGCCGACAGGCGCTGGCCGGCGGACTGCTGGCTGTCAGCCATATCCCCGAGCTGGCCGAGATGCGGGACGTGACCATCATCGCCGGCCATCAGGACAAAAAGCCCATGGTGGAGGAGGGTGAAAAAATCCTCGTCTACGGCAACTGCGCCTACCGCTACCGCCATCTGGGGCATTACGAGCCGGGATGTCCTCCCCTTTCCTACCAGGTGCGCAAGGGACTGGAAACCCTGCAGACGCGCACCATCTCCCCCTCCCTCTGTTCCATCGCCTGGCGCGAGGAGCCCATAGAGACGGTACTACCCATGGCGACCGAGGCGGGCTATCTGGGCCTCGAGGTGTGGGGTCCCCACCTGGAGCGCTACGAACGGGAACACGGGGGTCTGACATCGCTGGCCACACAGTTACGTGAGCACGGCCTCGAGGTGCCCATGATCAGCGCCTACTTTGACCTGGCCCACGATCTGGAGGGCAGCCTGGCGACGGCGTGGCAGTACGTGGATTATGCCCGGGCGCTGGACGCCCCCCTCATACGCGCCTTTACGGGAGGCGGCGATTCCTCGGAGGCTTCCACGATGACGTGGCGCGCCATCGTCTCTGGCCTAAAAGAGGTGTGCGCCCTGGGCCTGGATCAGGACATCGGCTTTGCCCTGGAGACCCACGCCGGCCACCTCCACGATACGACGAAGAGCACCCTGCGCCTGATCCGCCAGACGGGCATGCCCAACCTCTGTGTGAACCTGGACATATGCAACCTCTACCATGCGGGGGAGGATCCTGTGCGGGCATTAAAAAGTTTGATGCCCTGGGTGCGCATCCTTCACCTGAAGAACGGTATCCAGCGCGAGGGAGATTTCGAAGCAACGCCCCTTGCGGCAGGGGAGATGGATTACGAGACCTTTTTGCAGGCCCTGGCGGAAAGCAACTATGGAGGCTACGCCTCTGTGGAATGGTTCGGCGAGGAGCCAGAGGCAGCGGCCTTTGGGGAGATCTCTTATCTGCGTCACATGCTGGGGGGCAAACTATGTTCAAGATAGGGGCTCACTCCGATATTCCCCTTGGGCTCCTTTCAGTAGTCGCGGAGGGAAAGAGAGGATGAAGACCAAAGAATCTGTACACGAATGTGACGTGCTCGTCGTGGGTGGCGGCGGGGCGGCCCTGCGGGCGGCCATCGCGGCCCACGAACGGGATCCCGACCTGGAGATCATCCTGGTGACCAAAGGGAACCTGGGACAAAGCGGCGTGACGGCCACGGCCTGCTCGGACCGCATGGCCTTCCACGCCACGCTGCCCACCACCGCGCCGGGAGGCGACGAGGCCTGGCGCCACCACGCCGAGGATATCTACCGCATCGGCGGCCATGTGTCGGACGCCGACCTGGCGATCACACTGGCTCGCAACGCGGCCCAGGCCTTCAACTATCTGGATGAACTCGGCGTACCGTGGGCGCGCCGCCCGGACGGGACGGTGGATCAGTTTGTGACCGACGGCTCCGACTATGCCCGGGCCTGCTACACGGGACCCTATACGGCGAACCACATCGAAGAGGCCCTGCTGCGGCGCTTGCGGGAACTCCCCATCGCGGTGCGGGAGGAAGAGATGGTCGCCGAACTGCTGCTGGATGAGAAAGAGAAAAGCGTGTGCGGCGCCCTCCTGATCTCGGAGCGCGACGAGGCGATCACGACGGTAACCGCCAAGGCCGTCATCCTGGCCACGGGAGGGGCGGGGAACATCTATGCCGTCAACGTCTATCCGCCGGACTGCACCGGCGACGGCTATGCCCTGGCCTATCGCGCCGGCGCCGAACTGGTCAACCTGGAGTTCATTCAGATCGGCCTCTGTTCTCTGAAGACAAAACTGGCCTGCTCGGGCAGCATGATGCGCGCCCTGCCCTGCCTGGTGAACGATGCGGGGGAAGAATTCCTACCTCGCTACGTCGCCCGGGCAAAAGGGCGAGGGGGAAAAGAGAACCCTTACGAAATCCTCTTTGCCAAGGGTGCCAGCTGGCCCGTCTCCTATCGCGAGCCCTCCCACATCGTAGACATCGCCGTGACCATGGAAAGGGCGGCGGGGCACCGCGTCTTTCTTGACTATGGCAAGGACCCGGCAGGGCTGGATGTGGCCTCCCTCTCCCCCAAGGTGCGTGCCTGGTACGAGGAGGCGGAGTTGACGCCCGGCGATCCCGCCATGAGCAGCCCTCTGGCGCGATTGAAAGCCATCAACCGCCCCTCGGTGAGCTGGCTGGCCGAGCGGGGGGTCGATCTACAGGCGGGAGCCATGGTAGAGATCGCCCCCGCCATCCAGCATTTCCAGGGCGGGATCAAGATCCGCACCCGCGCCGAGACCACCGTCGAGGGACTGTTCGCCGCTGGCGAGGTGGCCGGGGGACACCACGGCGCCAACCGCCCGGGGGGAAACGCCCTCCTGAGCGGCCAGGTTTTTGGGCGCATCGCCGGCGAGAGCGCGGCCGCGTATGCCAGAACACGGGAAACAAAACAAGTCCCGACCGATGCCCAAGGGATGATAGAAAAACTCTTTTCACCTCAAGGCGTAAAAGCCTCCAGTGCACGGCGCGTCGTCCGCGCAGCCATGGACGAGGCCGCCGCCGTCTACCGCACCACGTCCGGATTGGAAGAATTATGCACAGAACTGGACGCCCTGGCCCAAAAGGGGATCGCGCCCGGTGACGCTACCCTCAACGCGGCCCTGGAGACGGTGAACGTGCTCCAGGCGGCGCGCCTGGTGGCCAGGGCCGCCCTGGAGCGGGACGAGAGCCGTGGGCCCCACCTGCGCTTTCCCGGCGGTGGCTCCATAAAGCCGCTACCACGGGACGACGCCCGCTGGTGCAGGTATATCGTTCTGTACAAGGACGATGGAGAGCCACACCTCCAACGACGCGAGCCAAAAAGTGACCTGTGATTGACACGTCCCCTTTCCTGTGGTACCATGGGTCAAAGAATATTATGTATGGAGGAGTATAAGGGATGCCCAAGGTAGGCAGAAATGACCCGTGCCCTTGTGGCAGTGGTAGAAAATATAAAAACTGTTGCATGCGCAAAGACCGTATCAGCGAATCGCGCGAGTTGAACCTGGATTCCATGGAAGGTTTTTTGCTGGACGCCCTGACCGGCTATGCTCAGTCGCCCCGTTTCACCAACGATGTCAACGAGGCACTCAGTTTCTATTGGGGGGGACATTACGCCCTGCAGAGAGATCTGGTCATGGAACATGAAGAGGATCTGCGGCGCGCCCTGGAATGGATCATACACGACTATCACACCAGCACCCGCAATAGATATATCATCGATCTGTTCATCGAAAACCAGGCGGACCAGTATCCACCCGAGGCTGGCGAAATACTCGAGGCGTGGTCCGAGTCCGTCATGGGCATGTTCCGCCTCATCGAGATTATAGAAGATCGCCGGCTGGCCGTCTACGATCCCCTGCAGGAGCGCGAACTGGTCATCTTTGATTCGTTCCTGGCACAGAATGCGCGGGAGGGCGACATTTTAGTTGGGCGCCTCTTTGAACTGGAGGACGAGTACCGCCTCTCCAATATGACCCTCATCCTGCCCAACGACTATGAGGCACCATTGGTCGACTATGTCACCAACGCCTATGGGATCTATCAGGACGAACACCCAGAGGCCACCTGGGACGAGTTTCTGCGAGAGAATGGCCACCTCTTTAACGCCTTTATGCTCTCGGCCCGGGGGGAAAGCCTGCGCTCCCTCATCGGAGCCGGCACGCGCTTTCACGATCCGGCCGACTTTAGAGATGCCTTGCGGGAAGCCACCATCGAACGGGAGCGAGAACTCGAGGAGGAGGCGCAACGAGAAAGGGAAAGAGAACGAGAGCCAGCGGGCACCCGCCGCACCCGTTCCGGAATCATCGTCCCCGGCGAGGAGCCGAGGGAAACTCCCGAGGAAGAGGAAGAAGAGGAACGCTCTGGAAAATCACGAATACTCATCCCCGGACGCGATACGTAGAGTGATCCCCAGTCACCCCGAAAGCCCTGGGCAGTATATGCCCAGGGCCCTTTGTTATACAGAACAGCACATGTACCATTCAACGGAGAAATTTATATGAGTGAACGGGCGATCAAGGCGCTCCTTTTCGATCTGGACGACACCCTGCTCATCAACGACATGAGGGAATTCTCCCCTCACTATTTCAAAGCGCTGAGGGCCAGGGTAAAGCCCGTGTGCTCACCAGAGACCTTTATGGAGGCCCTGAATGCAGCCATGCGCGCCGTGTGGGACAACGACGGGCAGGACGGCAAGAACGCCGAGGTCTTTTGGGCAACCTTCGCCCCCCGTCTCGATTGCAATATCGCCGAGATCAAAGCGACCCTGGAAACCTTTTATGCGGAGGATTTCGAGACCCTGCGCAAATACACGAAACCCGACCCCCTCGCCCAGCCCCTGGTGGACCTGGCCTTTGAGAAGCGATATCAGGTGGCCATCGTCACGCAGCCGGTCTTTCCTCGAGAGGCAATCCTGGCGCGTCTGCGCTGGGCGGGCGTGGGCGCCGACCGTTACGATTACGACTATATCACCACCTATGAGAATATGGGGGCCTGCAAACCCCACCCCCAATTCTTTGTGACCGTTATGGAACATCTGGAGCGCGAGGCCGCCGAATGCCTCATGGTGGGCGACAGCCCCGAGGCCGATCTACCCGCCCGGCGCCTGGGCATGCGCACCTTCTGGGTCGACCGCAAGCGCATACCCCAACTACCCTCGGCGGCCTCCGACGCCCAGGGTAGTTTGCGGGACCTCATGACACTTATCGAGACGGGAGAGATAGATGACCTGTAACGGAACCGGTACGCTGGGAGAACTCTGGAAAGCCGCAAATAAGGCCTTTCGAGACCTTTATCGGCAGGAACCCGCGTTCCTTGTCGCCGCGCCGGGCCGCGTCAACCTCATCGGAGAGCACACCGACTATAACGAGGGATTTGTACTGCCGGCGGCCATCGACCAGCACGTGGTCATGGCCGTGGGACCGCGGGACGATCGCCGCGTGAGGCTGTGCGCCCTGGACTTTGACCAGAGCACCACCTTCCCCCTCGACGACATCGAACCTGTAAAAAAGCAGACGTGGAGCAACTACCAGCGGGGGGTGGCCTGGGCCCTGCAAGAGGAGGGTTATACATTGCAGGGTGTGGACGCCGTGATCACCAGCGATATACCCATCGGATCGGGCCTCAGTTCCTCGGCGGCCGTGGAGGTGGCCATGGCCTACGCCTTCCAACGCGTGGGCTCCCTGGAACTCGACGGCGTCAAACGCGCCCTGCTCTGCCAAAAGGCGGAAAACGCTTTCGTGGGTATGCGCTGTGGCATCATGGACCAGTACATCATCTCTCTGGGAGAGAGAGATCACGCGTTGCTCATCGATTGCCGCAGCCTGGACTACAGCCCCGTGCCCGTTCCCACCGGATACAGCATCGTGGTATGCGACACGAAGAAGCGTCGGGGGCTGGTCGATTCAGAGTACAACGCCCGCCGGCAGGAATGCGAGAGGGGCGCCGAGATCCTGGGCGTTCCCGCCCTGCGCGACTTGACGCCCCGAGAACTGGAGGCCAACGAAGAGAAACTGGATCCGGTGACCCTCAAGCGCTGCCGCCACGTGGTCACGGAGAACGCCCGTGTGCTGGACGCCGTGGAGGCCCTGGAGGGAGGCGACGTGGCGGCCTTTGGCCAGTTGATGAAGGCCTCCCACGTGAGCCTGCGCGACGACTATGAGGTGAGCTGCGAGGAACTGGACATCATGGTCGAGGCGGCCTGGGAGCAAGAGGGCGTGGCCGGCGCGCGAATGACGGGCGCGGGCTTTGGCGGATGCACGGTCAACCTGGTGCGCAGCGAGATGGCGGAAACCTTCAGCCGGCGCGTGGCCGACGCCTATCGGCAGGCCACCGGCATCGCCCCCGACATCTATATCTGCCGAGCGGAGGAAGGGGTACGCCGCCTTGACGGATAGGCACAGGGCACAACTTCTCCCCGCTTTCCTCAGCATGATACTGATGGGGGCCAACGCCGTCGTGACGGGGGCCCTGCTCCCCGTCATCGTCAGGGATCTGGAACTGAGCACCTCACAGGCCGGATTGTTGGTGGCGAGCCCGGCTGCGGGCTATGTCGTTGCAGCCACGCTGGCGGGCATCCTGGGCGATCTATGGGGGCATAAGCGAGTGTGGATGCTGGGGGCGGCGGCGGGCGCCCTCTCCCTGAGTGGGGTGACCCTGGCGCCCAGTTTCCCCTGGCTGCTGCCCACGATGGGCGCCATGGGCCTGGTCGCCGGCTTTTTCGACGGCAGCATAAACCCCCTGGTAGCGACGGTGGGCGGGGAGCGGTCGGGCAGTGTGCTGAATCGCGTACATCTCTTTTTCGGCGTGGGCGCCACCGTGACCCCCCTACTGCTGGGTATGGCCCTGCGTCGCGGCGTGGGATGGCGCGCTCCCTATGCTGCTTTGGCCGCCTATGTCCTCCTCATCGGCCTGATCCTGGTCAGAACCCAATTTCCTCGCCACGTGGCCGCTGAGCCCGCAAGGCATCCCTCGGGGAAACTGCTGGCCTCACGCGTGGTGCTCCTCTCCGCCCTGACCATCATGATCTATGGGGGCGTGGAGGCCAGCATCCTCTCGTGGCTGGCCCTGTATCTGGAACGGGTGCGCGCCCTGACGGTGGACGCCGCCAGTTTCAGCGTCTCCTTTTTCAGCGCCACCATACTCGTGGGGCGTTTCCTTTGCAGCAGGGTGGTGGAACGCATGGGGTATAGACGCCTCATAGTGGGCGGATCCACGTTGGGAGGTTTCGGGTTGGCCCTGATGCTGATCCTGCCGGGAAAGGCGCTGCCCTGGCTGGGGCTGATCCTCACGGGCCTGGCCCTGTCCGGCCTATGGGCCACCATCATGGCCGACGTGACGCGCCGCGTGCCCCGGCAGATGGGCGCAGCAGCGGGGATACTCTGTTCGGCCAGCGGCCTGGGCAAGATGATACTTCCCTGGCTCGTGGGGCAGGTGGCAGAAACGACCACCCTCTCCCTCGGATTAGGGCTGGTGGCCCTCTGCTCCGTGGCTACCGGCGTGATCTACTCGCGCACCTGAGAAGAAAACGCGACTGCGCCATCAGGAGAAAGCTCACAAACAACGGTCGCAGCATGCAGAAAAAGTCTTTGCTGGCTTGTGGTGAAAACTGCCTATGGTCATAATGGGTAGAACAATGCACAAAAATCCTTGACAAAGCAATGCGCCCATGATAGGCTGTACTACGAGTGAGGAGCTGCTATGTGTCGGGCCTGGCCAGCGCGAGAAAGATAATAGAGGGAAGGATCCTTCTCTCACACATGTGGCTTCCTTGGTCTCAAGTAAAAAAGATGTAGAACGGAGGTGAAACCACAATGCTTCCTAAAAAGGAGATGAACAGAAGAAAGTTCCTGTTCATAACAGCGGCGTTGGGCACAGGAGTGGCCCTAGCGGCGTGTGCACCGCCGGAAGACATAGACCTACCGGAGGAGCCCCCAGGCGAACAACTGCCTGGAGGGGAGGAACAAGAACTGCCTACAAAGGAGGAATAAGAACTGCCTGGCGAATGATGTTACTGTAACACACGTTCTAGTAGACAATCCCGAGTGGGGAGAGACAATCTCCCCCTCGGGTTCGAATTTTCTCTCTCCTTTTATCCCCACGTCCAACCATGACCCCTTCTCAAATACCTCCATCGATTACGTCCATGCCCTCGGGCTGAGACGCAGAGGGCATTTCATATGGGGCAAAGGATGCAGATGTATGGAAAACGCTACGCCGACCCGCCCTCATCCATCTCGCGGCCCGTGTAATGATTCTCATAGTATTCCTCATACCGCTGGCCCGACTTTATCTTGCGCCACCACCACTCGTTTTCCACGTACCACTGCACCGTCTTTCCCATGGCCTCGGCAAAAGTATGCCGCGATTCCCAGCCCAGGGCGCGGATCTTTTCTATATCCAGCGAATAGCGGCGGTCGTGTCCCGGCCGGTCGGTGACGTGCTGGATCAGGGATTCGGGTTTGTTCAGTAGATCGAGGATCATGTGGGCCATATCGATGTTGCGCGTCTCCACGCCCGTGCCCAGGTTATAGATCTCACCCGGTTCGCCCCGATGCAGCACCACGTCGATCCCCTCACAGTGATCGACCACGTACTGATAGTCGCGCATCTGCTGGCCGTCGCCATAGATGGGCAGGGGAAGGTCGTCGATGGCGTTGGTCACAAAGAGGGGCACCACCTTTTCCGGATACTGGTAGGGGCCGATATTGTTGGAGCCACGGGTGATGGTCACGGGCACGTCAAAACTGTGATAATAGGCCAGCACCAGGAGATCGCCCCCCGCCTTGCTGGCCGAGTAGGGGCTTCGCGCCTCCAGGGGATCCTCCTCCGAAGAGGAGCCCTCCAGCACCTGACCATACACCTCGTCGGTGCTCACTTGATGATAGCGCTCCAGGCCGAACTCCTTGGCCGCCTCCAGCAGCACAAAGGTGCCGTACATGTCGGTGGTGATAAAGGTGCCCGGGTCCGTCAGCGAGCGGTCCACGTGGGTCTCGGCCGCAAAATTGACGATGGCGTCGATATCGTGGGCGCGAATCGCCTCTCGCACCCCGTCCGCATCGCAGATGTCGCCCTGGACAAAGGCGTAGGGCTCGTTGTCGGCCACGCCCTTGAGATTATCCAGGTTTCCGGCATAGGTCAGCTTGTCATAGACGAGAATACGATAGGTGGAATGGCGCTCCAGCATGTAGCGCACAAAGTTGGAGCCGATGAAACCGGCCCCTCCGGTAACCATCAGGTTTTTCATGACGACACACCCTCTCTACATCCGACGAACGCGACGGGAGCATTATACCGGCGGGGTATGCTTTTTGCCAACCGCCCGCGCCCGCCCTACAATGGAGCGCGATGGGGACACCTATAAGAGGGATCAGGATGCAGATCTCGGATTTCATCGCCCACGTGCGCAGCCACGCCCAATACAAGGGGCAGATCGTGCACATGGAAGAGATACCCGCGCGGGCGGCGCAGCACGCCACCCTGGCGAAACCACTGCCAGAGCCTCTGCAAGAGGTCCTTGAAGAACGGGATCTCCTTCCCCTCTACAGCCACCAGGCCCAGGCCCTCAACGCCGTGCGCGAGGGAGAGGACGTCATCGTGGCCACGGGAACGGCCAGCGGCAAGACTTTGTGCTACAACGTCCCCACGCTGGAGGCCATCCTGGCGGACGAACTGTCGCGGGCGCTGTATCTCTTTCCCACCAAGGCCTTGGCCCAGGATCAACTGCGGGCCCTGGACGAACTGACACAGGGCGGGCGCCTGGATCGCGTACGCTTTGACACCTACGATGGGGACACGCCTCGCAGCGCCCGGGGGCGCATACGCAGGCGGGCGTCCATCATCCTCTCCAACCCCGACATGCTGCACCTGGGCATCCTCCCCAATCATACCTCCTGGGGTGCCTTTTTCCGGCACCTCAAATATGTGGTACTGGACGAGGCCCACATCTACCGGGGCATCTTTGGCTCACACGTGGGCTGCGTCATGCGCCGCCTGCAGCGCATCTGTGCCCGCTACGGCGCCGATCCCCAGTTCATCCTCTCCTCGGCCACCATCGCCAATCCCCGGGAGCACGCAGAGCGCTTGATAGGCAGGGGGGTGACAGTGGTGCAGGAGAACGGTGCCCCCCGTGGCTCGCGCCAGTTCTTGCTGTGGAACGCCCCCTATCGGGATGAAAGGGGGGAACTGCGTCACAGCGTGAACAGCGAGGCCACCTGGCTCTTTGCCGCCATGGTCGAAAGGGGCATGCGCAACATCACCTTTGTACGCACGCGCAAGGTCGCCGAGTTGATCCTCCTCTACGCTCAGGAGGCCCTGGAACCCCGAGACCCGGCGCTGGCGGAGCGCATCAGCGCCTACCGGGGCGGATACCTGGCCGAGGAGCGGCGGGAGATCGAGCAGCGCCTCTTTTCGGGAAAGTTGCTGGGGGTCATCGCCACCAACGCCCTGGAACTGGGCATCGACGTGGGGGAACTGCAGGCCACCATGCTGGTGGGCTATCCGGGCACCATCGCCAGCACGTGGCAACAGGCCGGCCGCGCGGGCCGGGGAGAAGGAGAAGCCCTGAGCATCCTCATCGGGCGGGACGACCCCCTGGACCAGTTCTTTATGCACCATCCCGCCGAGGTTTTCCGCCGCTCCCACGAGCGCGCCCTCATCGATCCCCAGAATCCCCACATCCTATCCTCCCATCTGACCTGCGCCGCCTACGAGGCGCCCCTCGCCCCCGAGGAGGAGGCCCTCTTTGGCAAGGGCTATGCGCAGACGGTGAAAACGCTGGAGGATGAGGGCACGCTGCAGAGGCGGGGCAGGCGCTGGTACTTTCCCCGCGACGACTATCCGGCCCAGAGGGTGAACCTGCGGGCCACCTCGGGCCGGCGCTACGCCCTGGTGGACGACACGGACAATGGCCGTCTCATCGAGGAGGTGGACGCGGCCATGGCCTTTATCCGCATCTATCCGGGCTGCGTGTACCTGCACCGCGGCGACTCTTACCTGATAACGCGCCTGGACCTGCAAGCGCAGGTGGCCCACGCCCGGCCCGCCGACGTGCCCTATTACACCCAGCCCATAGAGATGAACGAGGTGCATATCATGCGCTCCCTGCAGGCCCGCCAGTTGGAAAAGACCGATCTATTCTTCGGGCGCGTACGCGTCACGCAACAGGTGATCGGCTTTCGACGCCGCCAGCAGTTCGACCATTCCCTCCTCTCCGAGGAGCCCCTCGACCTGCCCCCCTACTCCTTTGAGACCCAGAGCCTGTGGTTCGCCGTGCCGGAGGAGATCGGCCAGACGCTGGCCGACAAGGGCCTCGACTTTCCCGGGGGCCTCCACGCCCTGGAGCACGCCCTGGTGGGCCTGCTCCCCCTCTATGCCATGTGCGACCGCAACGATATCGGGGGGCTGTCCACCCCCCGGCATCCCGACACCGACCGCCCCGAGATATTCATCTACGACGGCTACCCGGGCGGCGTGGGTATCACCAAAGCGGGGTTCGAACTGGTGGAGGGGCTGTGGCAACGCACGTGGGAGACGATCCGGGACTGCCCCTGCGAGGCGGGCTGCCCCTCCTGCATCCAGTCGCCCAAATGCGGGAGCAACAACGAGCCCCTGGACAAGGAGGCGGCGGTGGTGATATTGGGGGAGTTGCTGGGGTAACGGCGTGATATGGCTTGTGGTAGAAAAGACTTTTACAATAATAGCCAGTAAAGTTATGGAGGATTTGACATCTGGACGCTGGGGGGTAGTATATCTCTTTGTATGAGTCAGAGGAGCTGGTGTCAGCATCGTGCTTGGCAAAGGGAGAACCCCCTATGAGTGGGAGGATTCTTGATGTGAAAGGTAACATCACACAGGGATCCTCCTGCGTATGCGTTTGTGGCTTCCTGAACACCAACCAAGGCTCACCAATCCTCAATATCGACAGAATAAGGAGGTGGTAGAAGAAGCGTAATCCTAGAAAAGTATCCCCTGTCAATTTCGTGTTAACTAAAAGGAGAAGAGCATGTATTCAAAGAAGGAGATGAATAGAAGGAAATTCCTGGCCATGACAGCTGCGCTGGGAGCGGGAGCGATGTTGGCGGCATGTGCCCCAAAGGAAGCGGCCCCCGCTGAAGAAGAGGAAGCCGGGCCTGCCAAACCGGAAGAAGAGAGTGAACCCGCTCCAAAGGAGGCCCAGGAAATACACTTTTTGTGCCGGCCGGACATCAAACCTGCGTATGCTGCGGCGGAAGCCGTGGAAACATGGAACGAGAACTTTGAGTCTCAGGTGAGCTTGGACGAGCCACCTGCGGATACTCCCGTTGATGTAAAGATCCAAGCTGCACAAGCGGCCGGTGACCTGATATGGGATGGTTATTACGTTATGGTAATGCCCCACGATACAGTAAACTGGGTGAGGCGCGGACTTATCCAACCCTTCGATCCGTTTATAGAAGCCTCGACAGTTCCA
>CAZMOW010000036.1:0-22683 GCA_964567975.1 uncultured Anaerolineales bacterium
GCATGGCCAAGCGAGGACAGTTCGACGCCGTGGTGGCCATGTACCACGACCAAGGGCACATCCCCACCAAGGTGCTGGCCTTTGCCAAGGGGGTCAACGTGACCCTGGGGCTGCCCATCATCCGCACGTCGGTGGATCACGGCACCGTCTTTGGCAAGGCGGGCAAGGGCACCGCCGATCCCACCAGCCTCAAGTGTGCCATCGAGGTGGCCGTCGCCCTCGTCCGCGGGCGGGAACGGGAGGCGTCCTAACGTCTCATTTGCCGAAGCCGCTTAGCGACAAAGGCGGCCGTCACAGCCAGGGCCATGGCGATCATCACGATGCGCACGGCGAGGCCCTGCGTATCGGTGCCGATCATCAACCCATGAACCGTGATCAGTAAAAAGGCCACATAGTTCAGGATATGGATGGCCCGCCAACCCGGCCTGATATGGGCTCGGAATCGGGCGGCCAGGGCCGCGGCGATGACGAGGAACCACGCCGGGCGCCCGCCAAAGCGAAGAAATGCGCTCCAGGAAGAAAAATCGGGTACAAAGACGGCCAGGTTCAGGCCGTTCAACGCGCTTCGCATGGCCAGGCCCAGGGGATGCAGAGTGATCAGCACCAGGCTGGTAAAGGCCGCTATATGATGGACCCTCACAAAGGGTTTCCCAAAGAGGGAGAGCATCTGGCGCATATAGGCCGAGGCCATGATGGCCAGGAACAGGCCTATGTAACCCAACAGGGCGGTCGAGCGGATGGCCACATCCAGGGGGCTCGCCAGTGACTGTAGAGACATCAGCGCGCCGACCAATACCAAAACCGCGAGGCCGACGAGCCAGAGATACCATAGGCGACCTCTTCTTCGCCTGTCATTCATCAGGGATTCCTCCTAACCTATCGGCTCCAGCCCCTCGTTCGCCGGTCCCGTGATATAGCTGCCGTCAGGCTCAAAGCGCGAGGCGTGGCAGGGGCAATCCCACGTGCTCTCGGCCGCGTTCCATCCCACTGTGCAACCCTGATGGGGACAGATGGGTGAAAGCTTGACGACGTTTTCCTCATCGTCCTTGTAGACGGCCACCTCCTCCCCCTCTAATTGCACAACCTTGCCCTCGCCCTTGGCCAGCGTCTCCACCGGATCCGCCTCTACGCCCTCGCCGGGAGTATCCCTGGGCGTGCAGGCCGCTACCACCGCGGCGCCCCCGACCATCAGCGTCGTTCTAAAAAAGCGGCGTCGCGTCCACTTTTCCATCACTCTCTCCTTTCCTTACAATGCTTCACTAGTTTCTGGCAGTTCTCGGTTCAGCGATCCCCTATCCCCTGGTCAGCTACGAACTCGTGTGCGCCTCGCTCTTCCACGCTTCCCCACCCGCCCACACCTCTTTTTTCCAGATGGGGACGATCTCTTTCAAGCGCTCGATGGCATATCGGGTGGCCTCAAAGACTCCCTGGCGATGGGCAGCGGAGACGGCGATGACGACGATGGTCTCACCGATCTCCAGCCGGCCGGTGCGGTGGACGATGGCCACCTCGCGGATCGTGGGCCAGCGCTCCCGTATCTCGTCGCCGATGCGCCGCAGCTCGGCCTGCGCCATCTCGGGATAGGCCTCATATTCCAGATAGCGCACCTCCCGCTCATCCGTCTCCCCCCGCGCCACGCCGACAAAGGCGCTCAAGGCCCCGACGGCGGGATCCGCCAGGCGCGAAAGAACCTCATCCACCGATATCTCCTGCGATGTGATCTGAAACAGTTTCCCTCCCATCTCATCCTCCTCCCACAGGCGGCAGACAGGCCACCTCGTCCCCGTCCTGCAAGACGGTGGTTCTTTCAGCGTAGGTGCGGTTCACGGCGATGTTGAGAGAGCGAACATAGGTATCCAGGGTCGGATATTCCTGCACCACATGCTCCATGAGCTCCTCCACCGTGGCGCCAGGGGGGACGGCGACCTCGATCTCCCCCGCGCCCAGGGCCTCCCTGGGTGCTGCAAACAACTTGACGGTGATGCGCACTTTATCTTCGGGCATCTATGAAAACTCCCTCGCAAATCATATCGATTTGAAAAAACACGTCAGTGACCAAATCATTCCCCATAGTCGATAAAACACACTGAACGTTTATCATTGTATGCAAAGGGCGAGAGAACGGCAATTGCTGATTATACACGCCCTTTTTACCACACCGCGATTTCATCGCGCCGCTGCTTCACCGCACCCCTGCCTCATCGTGCCACTGCTTCATCGTGCCACTGCTTCACCGCGCATACTGTTGAGAAGCATCAAAAAAGGGCTGATAGTCCCACGACACGGGCTCGCCCTGCTCCATGGCCTGCTGGATGAACAGCCGCCTCTGCTGGGCCGCTATCTCTGCCTGCTCGATGGCCTCGGGGTCCCATCCCTCCGTGGCCCGCCTGGCCAGTTTCTCCTCCATCTCCGCCAACTCGGGCTGACCCGCCAGGTTCGTCCACTCGTCGGGATCCTCATGCAGGTCGAACAGCAAGGGCTCCCCCTTGTGCACGGCCACGTACTTGTACTGTCCCCGACGCACGGCGCGCCACGGGTGCCGCGCCCCAGCGGACGTGAAATCGATGATGGCCTCGTCCTTCCATTCCGGATCATCCTCTATCAGCAGACTCGCCGCACTCTGGGAATCGATCCATTCGGCGGGCGGCTGCGGCAGGTGGAGCATCTCCAGCAGGGTGGGGTAGAAATCCACGAGGGATACCACCTGGGACACGCGCCTGCCCGCAGGGTAGCGTCCCGGCCAGGAGACGACCAACGGCACGCGCGACGACCACTCATAGTAGGAGCGCTTGAACCAGAGGCCGTGCTCGCCCACCATGTCGCCGTGATCGCTGGTCACCATCACGATGGTGTTCTCCCGCAACCCCTGTCTCTCCAGTTCCTCGATCAACTCCTTCACCCGATTGTCAAAGTAACTGGTCATGGCATAGTACCCTCGCCTGGAGCGCCGCACGTCATCCTCGTTCAGCTCGATGCGATCCAGCCCCAGGTACTCTACCAACTGCTGATCGGCGGCGGGTAACGGATCATCGGGGTGTGGGTCCGGATCGGGCATGTCTATCTCCACCCCCTCGTACAGGTCCCACCACTCCTGTGTGATGAGAGGGGGATCGTGGGGATGGGTATACGAGGCACAGAGGAACCAGGGGCGGTCCCGCTCCTCCCGGCGCGTCTCGGTGGCAAAGGCCCGAATCTGCTCCAGGGCTCGAAAGTGCACCTCCTCATCATAGTCAAGCTGTCGGGTCCAGGGCACAGGGCCGGCCTGCTTTAACCTGCCCACCATGCCCAGGGCCGGAGGAATGGGAGCAGACCAGTTTTTCGTCCATCCGAGAGAGGAGGGATAGATATCCGTGGTCAAGCGGCGCTCGTAGCCGTGTAACTGATCGGGACCCACGAAATGCTGCTTTCCAGAGGTAACCACCTCATAACCCCCGTGCCGCAGATGGTGCATAAAGGTGGGCACGCTGGCCGGAAGCTCGGTCCCGTTGTCGAATATCTCCAGCCGTGCCGCCAGCCGTCCCGAGACCATGGACGCCCGCGAGGGCACGCAGATGGGACAGTTACAATAGTTATTCTCAAAGGTCACCCCCTCCTGCGCCAGGTTGTCGATAGCGGGGGTACGCACCGTGGGATTGCCATAGCAACCCAGGGCCAGGGCCGTGAGTTGATCGGCCATGATGAGCAACACGTTCGGTCTCTGCGTATCTGCCATAATCTCTTTCCTCCCAAACAATAATGCCATCCACTGACGCTATTCTACAACTATCGGCCGGGAAAGGAAACTCGCTTCCCAAGACAATACCATCCCAATTGACGGAATACCCTCCCCTTGCTACACTATTCGAGAGTGAGAAATAAGCATGCTCGCATCGCACCGGTGGGCGGTTAGCGCAGGCTTGCGAGAACCGCCCCTATTCTTTTTGAGCCCCCGGGCAAATGTAAACTCCCTCCCTACCCTCCAGGGGAGGCAGAGAGAACGGGTACAAAAACGTATATATGAAAGGGTATTGAGGAAGACGCATCATGCAAAAGACTTTTAAGAGAGCGGACACGATCTGGACACATCATCTTGTAATGCTCGCGGTCGCCGTGTTCATGACCAGTTTTGGACAGGGCCTCTTTCGAGGGGCCAGCACTAACTTTTTTGTGGAGACCCTGGGCCTGAGCGGCCGGCAGGTTCTATGGTTGAATGCCGTACGGGAGATTCCCGGCCTAGCCCTCATGTTCATCGCCGCCCTCCTCATGCCCCTCCCCCTCTCCAAGCGCACCGCCCTGTGCGTACTCCTCATGGGTGTCGGATACGGACTGTACGCCGTCGTCCAATCGTACGTCGCCCTCCTGGCCATGGCCGTCATCGCCAGCGTGGGATTCCACAATTGGAATCCCCTGGAGAGTACGCTTTCCATGGGCCTGGTCAAAAAGGAGCAATCGGGACGGGTGCGAGGTTCCCTAACCTCCGTCCGCTCCCTGGCCTCCATCGTGGGCATGGGAGCCATCGCCCTATGCTCCCGCTTTCTGCAATCCTTTTCGCTGCGCAACTTTTACCTGATCGGAGGGGTGTTTATCGTCATCGCCGCCGCACTGATCGCCAGGTTGCCAAACGACCTGGGCGTGACGAAAAGACGCCCCCGTCGCCTGCTCATCAAGCGGCGTTACTGGCTGTACTATGTACTGATCCTTTTCCAGGGCTCTTATAGACAGGTTTTTGGCGCCTTTGGCACCCTGGTATTGGTACAGTACTATGATTGGGATGTCTGGAGGATCAGCCTGCTGCTGGTGGCCAGCAGCGTCGTCAACCTGATCTTTGCTCCCTATTTTGGGAAACTGATCGACGAGACGGGAGAACGCCCCAGCCTTTCCACTAGTTATGTGCTCATGGCACTGTGCTTTGTCGGCTATGCCACGATACACCAAGACTGGATTCTGGGCGCCCTACTCATAGCGATCAACCTTTTGCTCACCTTCGGCATGGCCTTGACGACCTATGTGAACCGCATAGCACCGGAGGAGGAACTGGCCCCCACCCTTTCGGCAGGGGTGAGCATCAACCACATCACCTCGGTGACCTTCTCTTTACTGGCCGGAACTTTGGTACAGTTTATGGGCTACGAGAACCTCTTTTGGGGAGCAGCAGCGATCGTCTTTGTCTCTGTACCCTTTGCCCTGGCACTGAAAACCCCGTCCCAGCGTGTGTCACAACCACAAGCTGCGGTGGCCGAATAGAGATTCCCAAAAGGGGACGTGCAGCCCACTCGTCGCCAGGGATGCGAAGGGTTTGACGCGGGCGCGACCCCCTTTTATAATCCACTCGTTAACAAGGATGATACGTCTTCTGAATTATAGAGAAGCGCTTATTACCGTCAGATGAACGCTGAATCGAAAGCCCCTCGGGAACCGTCATTTCACGAACTGGCGCTTCAGACAAAGAAGCGCCCTCGTCTGACGGCCAAGAAAGTAAGGCGCTTTGGGGATGCGGAACGGCGGATTCAAGAGGCCCACCCAGAAGAAGAAGCAGTTCAGGATAAAAGGGGTGGCACTACAAGGCGTTCCCGCGACACCTGGCGAGGCGCGCGGTGCGGGGATCGCCGCTTCCATTCGCTGCAGATGGAACCCCTGACGTCAGAAAAGGGGAGGGGGCAAAAAGCCTCCGGGGCGGCACGGGCCGCTGACGAGGGGGGAGTTCTTGGCCGTGTAAAGGGGGGTGGATGGTCGCTTTTTCTGTTCGGCATCGGGATCGCAGCTTTGGTCGCCCTTTTGCTTATCCTGAGCAATTACTATGGGCGACTGCGAACCCTCGATGGGAAGACGACGGCGACCGCGCCACAGAGCGCTGGCGTCAGCGTCGGGGCGACGGAAACCTCGACGCCTGTGCCAAGCGCCACACCCTCCCCAGGGCACAGGGATACGCCGACCAGAGTGGAAACGGCGTACCAAAAAGGGGCACCGGCTCCCGCACCTTCCAGCGAGCCACCTCTAGAACCGACGTTGGAGGCGCCGACGCCCCTTCCAGGGGCGTCCATTCCTGAACGGCTGGTGATTCCCAGCATCGGCGTGGATGCGCCCGTCGTACAGGGCGATGGGCAAGAGGATCTCGAAAGAGGCGTGGGACACCGTGTGGGCAGTGCCAATCCCGGTGCACGGGGGAACGTGGTTCTCTCGGCACATAACGACATCCATGATGAGATATTCCGCGACCTGCAAAGGCTGGAGGTGGGAGCAGACATCTACATCCACACGGATGAGCGCGTCTATCATTACCTGGTGCAGAGCGTAAAGATTGTGGCTCCCACCAAGGTGGAGGTCATGGAAGCGACGGACGATGCGCGCCTGACCCTGATAACGTGTCATCCTTATATGCTCGATACCCATCGTGTCGTGGCAGTTGCGCGGCTCGTGGAATGAAACGCACCCGGGCCAGAGATGTCGGGAGGCTGCTGCCGGCGCGTCCTGCCTGGGTCGGTACGACAAGCGGATTTCGTCCCCAAGCACAGGTTTGAAAAGCTATGCGCGAATCAGTAATGCCAAAGGAGAAAAATGACAAAAAAGAGCGATCCATCGGACACGGATTTTGCCCAGGAGTACGATTACGTGGTCAGCGACCTAAAGCGCTTCGCCCTGACTTCCATCGCCATGTTCGCCCTGCTCGTCATCCTGGCGCTGATCCTCCAGTAGCCCCTTTTCGTCCCGGGGCCGAGGACGATTCAGCCACGCAAACAGGCCACGCAGGGGGAGATAGACCATCCCTCGCGCCAGCAAGGCGGCCCACAGGCTGCCCGAGAGAACATAGAGGAGGGCGGACAGCCAGTCGGCAGCCCATTCCAGATAGATGAACGCGCGGGGGCCAGGTATTTTCAGCCCGGCCCTGCGGGCCGGATCGAGATACGAGGCCAGCCACTTGCAAAGGACACCGCCCCAAGTCCCCCAATAGAAGCCCAGAAAGGGGATAAGGGTGGCCCGCAGGATGGCTGCGCGTCCCTCATGAGACGAAATCTGCAGCAGTATCTGGCTCCAGCTCGGCCCTGCCCAGGCGTCCCTTTTTTCGTGAACAGGACGGTGCCTCTGCCAATAATACCCCCACAAAAGGGCCATCCACGCCACCATGGCAAAGCACAACCCCAGAAGCCAACCTCCTTCCGTAGTGATCTCCAGGGGGTTGAGCCCCACATCACCGGCGGCAAAGGTAGCGTCCAACAGACCAACAAGGAGATAGGCGAGGGTGAACGCCAGACCGGCGATGCTACCCCAAAAAGACCATCCCTGCCAGAAGCGCAGGCGCAGCGCCATCGGCGAGGCCCTGCGCTCGAGCCAGCGCCGCGCCCACCATATCACCTGCCCCCCCACTATGAGCAAGAGCAGATAAGCGCCCCCCGCCCAAAGGGATCGTAAGCTATCGTTCGCGAAAATCTCCAAAAGACGTCACCCCACCCGTTTCTACACCCATGAACCCTATGCTATAATAAAAAGAGGGAGGAGCAAAAAATCTCCTTGAAGGAATGTATTGAGGCGAGCCCGGCCCTCCCAAGACTGGGAGACGGGCCTCACTATCGTAGAGTGCGTATTTCATGTATACTCGGGTGTAAAAGAAGCAAAATCTGATATTTGAGCCTCTCTGAATACTTCAAACATATCAGAGGGCTCGGGGAGGATGGATCATGTGGATCGATTTGTCGCGAAAAAACGCCCTCGTGACGGGAGGCGCCGGGGGCATCGGTAGAGCCTGTGCCCAGACGTTGGGACAGGCGGGGGCACGCGTCGCCGTGGTGGATATCGATCTAGCGGGCGCGCAGCAGACGGTAGAGCCACTGGAGGACGGGCTGGCCATCGAATGCGACCTCAGCGATCCCGATGCGGTAGTCACCATGCGGGATTATGTGATGGCGGAGATGGGGGACATAGATGTCCTTATCAATAACGCGGGCATCATCTCCTACAAGCGGGGCATCAACTCCGTTCCCGCGGAAGAGTGGGATACCGTGCTGGACGTCAATCTGCGCGGCGCCTTTCTGGTCTGTCAGGCATTCATAGACGGGATGAAACAGCAAAAGGGGGGCAAGATCATCAACTTTTCCTCCATGGCTGCCCGCGTGGGGGGCATCGAGGTGGGCGTCCACTATGCGGCCTCCAAGGCGGGCCTGATCGGCCTCACCAGGACGCTGGCCAAGGAGGGAGGTCCCTTTGGCATCAACGTCAACGCCATCGCGCCGGGCATCATCGGAACAAAGCCCGTGCAGGAGCAGATCGGCGGTCGGGAGGACGAATACACTTCCCAGATTCCCCTGGAGCGGATCGGTGAGCCGCAGGACGTGGCAAACGTGGTCCTCTTTTTGTCCTCCTCATTGTCTGATTATATAACGGGAATCGTATTGGATATCAATGGTGGAATGTACATGGGGTGATATGATGACTGATAAAACGCAAGAAGAGAAACATCTGGTTTCGGAGGAGGAGCTAGCCTCCTTTGTGGAAAACGTGTTGGGCGCCGAGGGAGTGGCCCGCGAGGATGCAAGAATCGTGGCCGATTGTCTCGTCAGGGCCAACCTTTCGGGCATCGACTCTCACGGCGTGGTGCGCCTGGCCCACTATATCGAACGGCTGGAAAACGGCACCATCAAAAAGGAGCCCGACCTCCATTTCGAGCGGGTCGCTCCCTCATCGGGCATCATGGATGGAGGGGACGGCCTGGGCCACGTGGTCACCTATCGCGCCTGCACCGAAGCGATGAAAATCGCGGAGGAGAGTGGCTGTGCCGTGATCTCTATCAAGAACTCGAGCCACTTTGGTATGACGGGCTTTTACGTGGATCGCCTGGTGCGCGAGGGCTATATAACCATGATGATGACGGCCACCGACGCCTTCCTGATCCCCTTTGGGGCAGCCAAGCCCTTCTTTGGCACCAACCCCATCGCCATCGGCTTCCCCACCAAAGAGGGCACCACGCCGGTCATGCTGGACATGGCCACGACCTCTGTGGCCTATGGCAACATCGCCCTGGCTCAGACGGAGGGACGATCCATCCCCTCCGATTGGGGATTCGACGAGGAGGGCAAGCCCACGACGGATCCTAACAAGGTCGCCGGGCTTCATCCCATCGCCGGGCCCAAGGGCAGCGGCCTGGCCATGGCCATCGATATCCTGTGCAGCGTGCTCTCGGGCATGCCCTGGGGGCCGCATATCAACGCCATGTACGACGAGATGGACGAGCCACGAGAACTCGGTCACTTTATCATGATCATGGACGTGGAACCCTTTATGCCCCTGGAGCAATTCAAGGAGCGAATGAAACGCATGACGAAGGAGATGACGTCTCTACCTCCCGCCGAGGGCTTTGACCGTGTCTACTATCCGGGAGAGATCGAGGGAGAGCGCCGAAAGAAGCGACGGGCCGAGGGCATTCCCATCGAACCCGGCCTGTACGCCGAGCTCCAAGGGTTAGCAGAACGGTTCAACGTTCCCCTTTTCGAATGAAAATAACGCGACGTCTCACGCTCAATAGAGCGTGAGACGTTGTTTGGTAGCAACTTGTTACAGATGGGAGAGACAAAATGAAAGCACTGATCAAATATGCCCCAGGGATGGGGAGCGTGGAAATCCGCGACGTTCCCGTCCGCGAGCCAAAAGAGGACGAGATCCTCATCAAGGTCAAATACTGCGGCATCTGTGGCACGGACCTGCACATCTATGCGGACGAGTTCCCCAACACACCGCCCATCATCATGGGACACGAATACTGCGGTACAGTAGAAAAGGTGGGACATGCGGTGCGGGATACGTGGAGCGTGGGAGATCGCGTGGTGGGCGAACTGCACACCGGCGCCTGTGGCGAATGTTACCTCTGCCAGATGGGCAAACCCCACATATGCGATAACAAACTGGCCCTGTGCTCCAAGTACGACGGGGCCTTTGCCGAATACCTCACCCTGCCGGCCTGGCTGGCCCATCCCATACCAGAGGGGGTGCCCTGGGAGGTGGCCGGCATCACGGAACCCTTTGCCATCACGACACATTGTCTTATAGAGCGGGGAGCATTGGACGGGGAGCAGAACAGCGTCCTCATCTCTGGCTCGGCGACTATGGGGCTGCTTTCTACGATATGGGCCAGCCGCCTGGGCATAGAGCGAATCATCGTCTCGGGAACCAACCTGGACGAGGGACTGCGCTTCTCCCTGGCGGAGGAGATGGGCGCCACCCAGGTGGTCAACGTACAGAAAAAAGATATCGGGGCTGTGGTTATGGAACACAGCGACGGCCACGGCGTGGACGCCTGGATCGAGTGTTCTGGCTCCCCGGCGGCCATCAACACGGGCATTGAGCTGATCAAAAAGACGGGCAAGGTCGTACTGATCGGCCTGGTGGGCCCGGAGACCATCTCCGTCCCCTGGAATGACCTACTATACAAGGAGCTCGACCTCGCCGGCTGCTTCAGCTCGCCCCCCAGCAGCTGGGAAGAAGCGCTTGCTGTGGAAAACGAGGAGGCGGACAAATTGCGTAAATTGGTGACCGACATTCTGCCCCTCGAGGACTGGGAAAAGGGGTTCGAGATGCTGCGCGAGGGCGAGGCGGTCAAGATTCTAATCGACCTGGAGGCATGAATAGATGTTCAAAAGAGCAGATCACGTGGCCATGAGCGTCAAGGATATGGAAAGGGCCATCGCCTTTTATCGCGACGTCATCGGCATGGAAAAGGTGTTCGATCGTGAATTTAGCGAGGATATGGGCCGGCTTATCGGGGTGGATGGCACCCAGGTACGTATCGTGCATATGAAGCTGGATGATTCCGTCATCGAGTTCTTTGATTATGACTATCCAAAAGGCCGGGAGCCCGTTCGGGAGCACAGACAGAGCGACTATGGCCTCACGCACATTGGATTTATCGTCGAGGACTTTTGGGCCACCTACGAACACCTACAAGATCACGGCGTGGAGTTTCTGGGAGAGGCCATAGAGATACGACCCGGCGTGTTCGTGGCCTATTTCTACGGTGCCGAATACGAAGTTTGTGAGATCCGCGAGATTGTGCCCCAATCTCAAGGATCCGAGGACGATATGGAGAATTGAGGTAATATATGAGCGAACTGATAGAACAAAAAGCCCCCGCAACATGTTACAGGTTAGAAGTCTCTAATGAGGATTTAGGATCGATAGGAAAACGCGATCAGGTACAGATGCTCTTTTTACTGCACCTGATCCGCGCCTTTGAGAGTGAGCTCCTCAATCTGGAGAGTATGGACCTGATCCATGGCCCGGTGCACAGCAGCATCGGCCAGGAGGCCGTGGCCTCGGCGGTGGCCACGACCCTGCAAAAGTCGGACATGATCGGGTCCACCCATCGTGCCCACGGGCACTTTTTATCCAAGGCTGTCGTCTACTATGCGCCGGACGACTATGATGCGCTGACGGACGACATCACACCCGAGATGCAGGAGGCGATCAACAAGACGCTGGCCGAGATCATGGGCCTGCGTGCGGGCTGGTGCGGCGGACGCGGTGGCTCCATGCACCTGTACGACGGTGAGTCGGGCAACCTGGGCAGCAACGCCATCGTGGGCGGCGGGATCCCCCTGGCGACGGGCGCGGCCTGGGCGCAAAAGATACAGGAAACGGGCAACCTTGTGGTCTCCTTCTTTGGCGACGGCGCCATAAACCAGGGCTGCTTCCACGAGGTGGCCAACATGGCAGAATTGTGGTCCGCCCCCATCCTTTACCTGGTAGAGAACAACTTTTACGCCGTGGGCACCTGTGTGGAAGGGTCTTCCTGTGTGGAAGACCTGGGGCTGCGAACCCTGGGATACGGCTTTGACAGCATGATCGTCGATGGCATGGACGTGGTCAGCATGTATACGGCGATGAAGCGGATAACGCAACAGATGCGACAAGATCCCGCGCCCTTTTTGCTGGAAGCCAAGACCTATCGCTTCTATCATCACGGCGGCGGCATGGCGGGCAGCGCCTATGGCTATCGCGACAGGGATGAAGAAGAACAGTGGCGAGAGAAGGATCCGCTGACCACCTTTCCCGCGCAACTGTACGACATCGGCGCCCTTGACGAGGCGGATAACGAGCATCTGCGCGAGATGGCACAGGCCGCCGTGGATAAGGCGGTCAATTTCTGCACCGAGGAGGAAAATGGAAGGATCTATATCCCCGAGGGGAATTGGCCCGACCCCTCGACGGCCACGGACCATATCCGGGCGGGTGAAGACGCCCTAGCGGACGTGAAATTTGTGGAGGAGCAGGACTTTTCCGACTTTGAGACCAAGACCTACGGCGAGGCCATCGCCGCCGTGACCCTACGCAACATGGTCAAGGACGAGCGGGTCATCACCCTGGGCGAGGAGGTGGCCAACCTTGGGGGCGGCGCGTATGGGGCCACCAGGGGCATCAAGGAGGTGGTGCCCGAGCGCCTCTTTAACACGCCCATCTCGGAGACGGGGTTCGTGGGCATGTCTGGCGGCGCCGCCTCTGTGGGCCTGCGCCCCGTGGTGGAGATCATGTTCCCCGACTTTGCCCTCATGTCCTCCGATCAACTGTTCAATCAGATCGGCAAACTGCGGCACATGTACGGCGGCAGGGTCACCTTCCCCGTGCTGCTGCGCACGCGCATAGCCATCGGCTATGGCTATGGCGGCCAGCACTCGATGGATCCCAGCGCGTTTTTCGCCCTCTTTTCCGGATGGCGCATCGTGGCCCCGTCTAACGCCTTTGATTATGTGGGGCTGTTCAACACCGCCATGCGCTACAACGACCCCGTGCTCGTCATCGACCACGGCAAGCTGTACGACGACGAGGGACGGATACCGGCGGATAACCTGGACTATCACGTCCAGTACGGAAAGGCCAAAGTACGGCGCGAGGGAAGCGATGTGACGGTGCTCACCTATCTTACCGGCGTCAAAAAGTGCTTGCAGGTGGCAGAGGAACTGGCGTCCGAGGGCATCAGCGCCGAGATCATCGACCTGCGCACCCTGGACTATACGGGGATGGACTATGCCGCCATCGGCGCGTCGGTGCGCAAGACGGGTAGCGTACTCATCGTGGAGCAGAGCCCGCGCAGCCTGTCCCTGAGCGGACGTATCAGCGACGAGATCCAGGAACGCTTCTTCGACTACCTTGATTGTCCGGTGCGCGAGGTGACGGGCCTCGACGTGCCCCCCGCCGTCTCCAGAAAGCTGGAGGAGGCCATACTCCCCTCGTTGGAGGAGATCAAAGCGCAGATGAAGCGCGGCGGCCGGCACATGTTCTAGACGGAACCCCCATGACGCAAGGTTCGTAGTAAGGCACGTAACGGCAGATTGGCAAGCCAATCTGCCGTTACGTGCCGTAGACACACTCTGTGGCGCGGAGCGTTGCTCCGCATTACACTCTATACACAAAGCACGATGGCATAACAAAGAGACAAACGACGTGTCCGACCCTACCAAACCCTGGTATCATGGCTCCCCCTTGAAAATCGACATCCTCCAGAAGGGCAGTACCATCACCCAAGATCGCGACCTGGCACGGATCTTTTCCCACAAGCCAACTCTCGTCTCCGTGGACGAGGCGGAAGGAATCAAGCACAATGGGCAAAAGCCGGGTTTTCTGTACCGCATCGCAGAAAAGTTAGCACCCACCGACGTTCGCCCGCATCCCCACTCAACTATGGAACCGGGCGTAGAATGTCTGACGACACGCCCTCTGCGCCTGGGTCTCGTCTGTCCGACGCAGGTCACAGAGGAAGAGCAACTCACCGCGCAAGAGATGACGGAACTGATGAAACGGCATTAAAGAGAGGGCTTTGTCGTTGGGACAAGCCTCTCCAAATTCTCCACAACGTCTGGCAAAGTTAAGAATAGTGTAATACAATGCGACCCTATGGAGGACAATCTGATGGAATGGCTGACCAAAGTGCGCTGGTCGCCCTATGCGGCTGGGATTGGCATCGGTATTCTGAGCTGGTTTAGCTTTCTCATCTCCAGAAAACCGATCGCATGTTCCACGACTTTTGCCAGATCCAGCGGCATGATCGAAAGACTCTTTCGGGGGAAAAAGGTTGACCTGAAACCCTACTATCAAAGGATAGGGCTCGTTGTGGATTGGCAGTGGATGCTGGTGGTGGGCATCATCCTCGGCTCGCTGCTTTCGGCCCTGCTGTCAGGTGATTTTCAATGGCAATGGGTTCCTTCGACCTGGGCAGTGGCATTCGGCGGCGATCCGCTGCAGCGCATCATCGTGGCGCTGGTTGGCGGCGTTTGCATCGGCTTTGGTGCCCGCTGGGCGGATGGATGCACCAGCGGGCACGGCATCAGCGGCACCCTGCAACTCACCGTCTCAAGCTGGATTTCTGCCATCTGTTTTTTCCTTAGCGGCATTCTGACAGCCCACATTATCTTCAGGTTGATCGGTTAGTGGGGGGAAGCATGCAGACAGGAAAACCAGGGGATAAAGCGAGGAGAGGCAAATCTCCCCTACTCTGGGGATTGGCGTTCGGTATCGTGTTCGGCTTTTTGCTGCAAAAAGGAGGGGCCACAAAATATGACGTGATTGTCGGGCAACTGCTGCTCACCGATTTCACCGTCCTAAAGATCATGCTTTCCGCCGTTTTAACTGGAATGCTTGGCATCTATGCGATGAAAACCCTGGGCTGGGTGGAACTCTATCCCAAATCAGGCTCTGTAGGCATGAACGTCATTGGCGGGTTGATTTTTGGGGTAGGCTTTGCCATACTGGGCTACTGTCCTGGCACCATTGCGGGCGCCGTCGGTAATGGCTATCTGGATGCCCTGGTCGGAGGACTGGCAGGCATTATGATTGGCACCGGTCTTTTCGCCGCACTCTATCCCCGCCTCCGCCAGGGTATCCTGACGAAAGGCTATTTTGGTGATCTGACTTTGCCACGCTTGTTCAAGGTCAATGATTGGCTCATCGTCATCCCCGCCGCCATGCTCATTTTCATGGCCCTATATTGGCTGGAACGCGCGGGCCTATAAGAATCAACCATGAGGAGGTACAATATGAAAGTCGATAATATGACGGATACCCCGATCTACCTTGCTCTGAACACATCCAAAGTTGTGAACGATGAAAAAAGTTTTGACCTGATGGGCAAAGTAGGGCCCCGGGTATGCATTACCACTGCCACACATCCGGGATTTGTTGGTTTCATGGCCAATATCCAGACGGGCATTTTACCCCTTGCAGGTAGATATGGGGGAGGCAGCATTCACATGGAGAATACACTCAATCCTCTCCGCAACTATCAATACACCATGTGGAAAAGTTGGCAGGATCACGACGAATTTCATGAGCAGCAATTCGACCGGGTCTTTGAGCTATGCACCAGGTGCCTGGAGATGGTGGTAGAGGGGCCCTGGGAGCCGGTTTACAGCGTTATCAAAGCCAAAATGCCCCCCGTCCGATCTATGGGGCAAATTGCCGATCTAGGAAGCGATTTTCAAGAGAACAAAGAATTCGTTCGCTTTGCCACACCACAACGCAGTGTTGCCATCGCCGAACACACGGTGATGCCGGGAAAGGAACAAGCGTTCGAAAAAGGCGCAATCGCGACGATGGAGGCCTTATCCGATTCGACTGGTTTTCTCGGCTACATGCTCTTGAAACAGATTGGAGTCTGCGCACTGGGTAGCTTTATGCTCGACCCGGTATCGATGGCCGAATCCCTGCAGACACTTGGAGCCAACCCGCCGAAAAACCCCAAGCCACTCTTTAAAACGTTGGAGGCCATGCCAAGCCCACCCGAATACCTTATTCACAGCGAGTGGGACGCGGCAGAGATGGCCCGGCAGGGCCTTGGAAAAGTCCTGGCGAACCATGAAATCAGGAAAATCCACGATGACGGCGTCATGGCCCATCTTATCCGGGGACCATATATCATGTTTTTCCAACCGATGATGGAGGAACCTGGCTGGAGATCTTTTTTATCATGATGAAAAGTAACTTGATCCAACGCAACGTTCCATCGGATCGTTAACGCTCCCGTCGGGCTTAGATCGTAAGTTCAACAAACCCGACCATGCTGCAGTCCGACGCCAAGTGAAAGGGGAAGCGATGCAGGAACATTTGGACAACCTTGCCATGGAACGGACGCTGTTGGCAGCCGAACGGACATTCTCTGCCTGGATGCGGACCGGTCTGGCGGTGCTGGGCGGCGGTCTGGCAATCGCGGGCGCTCTGCCCGTCGAGACCTATTCGCGCTATGTGGCGGCGCATGTGATTGGAGGGCTGCTCATCATCTTGGGAGCGGGCATCTTTACATACGCGATCATTGGATATCGCCGCACATACGTGAGACTATCAGAGGAGAACCTCCCGAGCAGTTCGTTGGTCGCCATGACACTGATGACGAGCATTCTTTTGATCGTCGCTATGCTGATGTTCTGGTCTACATTCTGATAAGTCAGGCCAGTAGAAAGGGAGGGTGTTGAAAAAGGTGTCGTTGACACACCATTGCAGTACGGTTATAATAGCCATCACTGTCCTATTAAACAGAGCGCTTTATAAGGAGGCACCCCAATGGGTCTCGATTCTAACCAGCAGCCGAACCGCCGCAGATCAGAGGAGGACCTCTGGCCGACATGGATGTGGATCGCCGTACCTGTACTGGTCGTGGTCGTCGTAGGAGGGCTTTGGTGGGCCATATTCTATCCCTCCGAGACATCTTCAACCACGCCTACCCCCTCTCCAACGCTGGAACCCCTTCCGACACAACCCACCCAGTCTCCCACAGCCCAAGAGGGCGCGGAGCCTGAGCAGATCACTCCCACACAGGAGCTCCTGTCGCCCCCTGAAACGGCCACTCCCACGGCGGCTGCCCCACCGACGGAGGAGGTCGAACCGACAGAAGAAGCGGGCCTGACCGTCGGAGGCGAAGCCACCGTCTCTGGTACGGGAAACGTGGGCGTGAATATGCGCTCTGGCGCTGGGACAGCCCACGCGCGGACCAAGACGCTGTCCGAGGGCACCGAGGTGGAGTTGATCGGGGGGCCCAAGGAGGCGAACGGCTATACTTGGTGGGAAGTACGCGATGAGGATGGCCAGACGGGATGGGTAGTCGAGCAATACCTGTCTCCGAAATAGCCTTCTCTCATCACTAACCCCATCGTCCTACTTGTGATGATGAGCGGTTGATGCAGTGGCCGGGAGAGGAATCGGCATTCTCCCTTTCCCGGCCCATCATCTTGGGACGAATTTATCATCACCCTCTCACAGTGCCCTCCATGGGCCCTGTCGCAGAAAAGGGAGAACCGATGTCCAAAGACCCACGCGCCCGCGCACAAAAACTGCGCACGCTGATCCGCCACCACAATTATCGCTACTACACACTGAACGATCCCGAGATCACCGATGCCGAATACGACGCCCTGATGCGAGAGTTGCGCGCCATCGAGGAGGCCCATCCGGAATTGATCACCCCAGATTCGCCAACGCAGCGGGTGGGCGCCGAACCACTGGAGGCCTTTGATAAGGTTGAACATCCTTATCCCATGACGAGCCTCTCCGACGCCTTTTCCAGAGAAGAGGTGGAGGGCTGGCTCGACCGCGCCCTGCAGTTGCTACCTCAGGGGATCTCGCTGGAGTTCGTGGCCGAACCCAAGATCGACGGTCTGGCCGCCGCCCTCACCTACGAGGGCGGGCTTTTGCGTCGTGCCGCCACCCGGGGCGATGGCCGGATCGGAGAGGACATCACCGAGAACGCGCGCACCATTCGCAACGTGCCTCTGCGCATTCCCGTGGGCGACGACATCTCTCCCCCGCCGCTCATTGAGGTGAGGGGAGAGATCTATATACCGCGAGACCTCTTTGATAGGCTGAACGAGAGACGCCTAGCGGAGGGCGAGGGCGCCTTTGCCAATCCTCGCAACGCCGCCGCCGGCTCGGTCAGGCAGTTGGATCCGCGTGTCACGGCGAGGCGGCCTCTACGGTTCTTTGCCTACGCCATCGGACACGTGCAGGGAATAGAGATAGAGACCCAATGGGCATCCCTACAATATCTGAGGGACCTGGGCTTTGCCGTCAATGAGGACATTCGTCTCTTCACGGGCCTGCAAAAGGTGTTGCGCTACTGTGAGGAGTGGATGGACAAACGGGACGCGCTCAACTATGAGGCCGACGGGGTAGTGATCAAGATCAACGACCTGAACACGCAGCAGCGCCTGGGCATCGTGGGCAACGCGCCTCGCTGGGCCGTGGCCTACAAATTCCCGGCCCGAGAGGCCACCACCCGCCTGCACGGGATCAAGACCAATGTGGGACGAACGGGCGTGCTCACGCCCTATGCTATCCTGGAGCCGGTGCGCATCGGCGGCGTCACCATTCGCCAGGCCAGCCTACACAACTTTGACGATTTGGAGCGCAAGGACATCCGCGAGGGAGACCTGGTCGTGGTGCGTCGTGCCGGCGACGTCATCCCCCAGGTAGTGGGCCCGGTGGAGGGGGTGCGTGACGGCAGCGAAGAACCCTTTCCCACACCAAAAGCTTGTCCCGCCTGCGGCGAGCCCGTCATAAGCAGAGAGGGAGAGGTGGACGTCTACTGTGGAAATGCCTCCTGTCCGGCCCAGATCGTACGCCGAGTGGAATACTGGGCCTCCAGAGGAGCCATGGATATCGAGGGCCTGGGAATCAAACTGGCCGAACAGCTCGTTCAGGAGGGGCTCATCGCCGACGCGGCCGATCTCTACGCGCTGGAGAAAAGCTCTTTGCTGGAGCTTGAGGGGTTTGCTGAGAGACGGGCCCAGAACCTGATACGGGCCATCACCAATAGCCGAGAACGCCCCCTGTGGCGCGTCCTCGTCGGTCTGGGCATTCGCGGCGTCGGCAACGCGGTGGCCCGGATGCTGACCGATCACTATCGCTCCATCGACGACCTCCAGGAGGCATCTCCGGAGGAACTGATGGAACTTGAGGGCATAGGGCCAGGTATCGCTGAGGCCATCGCCGACTTTTTCTCGCGGCCAAGCAACCGCACGCTGCTGGAGAGGTTGCGAGAGCGCGGCGTGAGCCTGCAGGATGAGGAGCGGGAGAAACGCGGTGCAGCACCTCTGGAAGGCGTCACCATCGTGATGACGGGCACCCTCCCTTCCATGAGCCGCCGGGAGGCCAAAGAGCTGATCATGGTCCACGGAGGCCGGGTCACGGGCAGCGTGTCCGGCAGGACGACGTACCTCCTGGCGGGGGATAGGCCGGGCAGCACCAAAACCCAGGCGGCGGAAAGGGAGGGCGTACCCATCATAGACGAGGACGACCTCTACGAACTCATCGACCATTCCCAAAAAGACCCCGCGCCGCAGGGCGACGGCGAGAAACAGCGCCCTGCGGATCTATGATCCGCCCATCCTGCTGAGGGAATCGCCCTGTGACCGATCTGCAGTTCGTTCGTCAGCAAATAAGGGATGATTCCCAGCTTATGGCCAATGTGACCTCCTGGCGCACCCTGGACGCCAAGGGCGCCGCCTATGGTGACGCGCCGGACGGACTGGACGCTGATCTAAAAGCCCTCCTCCGCAAGCGGGGCACGCCGAGGCTCTACGGGCATCAATCCCTTGCCGTGCGCCAGGCACTGAAGGACGAGCACGTGGTCGTCGTCACGCCCACCTCCTCGGGCAAGACTCTGTGCTACAATGTGCCGGTGCTTCAAAGCCTGCTACGGCAGCCTCGCGCCTGCGCGCTGTACCTCTTTCCCACCAAGGCCTTGGCCCACGACCAGTTACACACCCTGCGCACCGACGTGCGCCATCTGGGACTGGATGTTCCCATCGCTGCGTACGACGGAGACACCCCCCGGAGCCGTCGCCGACGCCTCCGAGACGAGAGCGGGATCATCCTGACCAATCCCGATATGCTACACGTGGGGATTCTGCCCCATCACACCCAATGGCGCGATTTCTTTTCCCATCTGCGCTATATCGTCATCGACGAGATACACACCTATCGGGGGGTATTTGGTAGCCACGTGGCCAACGTCTTTCGGCGCCTGAAACGCATCTGTCGCTTTTACGGCAGCGATCCTCAGTTCATCTGCTCCTCGGCCACCATCGCCAATCCCGTCGAGTTAGCAAGAGGCCTCATCGAGGAAGGGGTCGTGCTGATCTCGGAGAACGGCGCGCCCCGAGGAAGACGCGATGTGATCTTTTATAATCCCCCCATCATCGACCGGCAGATGGGACTGCGCCGCTCCCCCCTTTTGGAGGCGCAAACCCTCGCCGGTCGCATGCTCGAGGCCGACCTCCAAGTGGTGGTCTTTGGCCGCTCTCGCCGTACCGTGGAAAAACTGCTACTCCAGTTACGACAGGAGGCCGGACACCACAACTATTCAGCCCCACAGGTCCGGGGATACCGAGGGGGCTATCTGCCAGGCGAGCGCAGGGAGATAGAGAGAGGGCTCAAGGAAGGGACGGTACGCTGTGTCGTGGCCACCAACGCCCTGGAGTTGGGCATCGATATAGGGAGCCTGCAGGCCTGCATCCTGGTCGGATATCCCGGCACGGTCGCCAGCACCTGGCAACAAATCGGCCGCGCGGGACGGGGCAGAGAGGAGAGCATCGCCTTTCTGGTGGCCTCCATGTCCCCCCTGGATCAGTACCTCATCTCCCATCCCCGCTATCTCTTTGGCCGCTCCCCCGAACACGCCCTGGTCAACGGGGACAATCTTTGTATACTGCTGGATCACATCAAGTGTGCCGCGGCCGAACTCCCCTTTACCAGCCAGGATGACTATGGGAGCGAGGATCTGCAACGCATCCTGACACTCTTGCAAAAAGAGGGGACCGTGCGCAAATCGCGGGAGAAATGGTACTGGACGGCCAACGCGGCGCCTGCCCACCAATTCTCTCTGCGCAGCGCGCGTCAGGATGACATCGTCGTGTGCCAGCAGAACGGCGACGAGCAAGAGGTCATCGGGCACATCGATAGGGCGAGCGCCCCCGTATGGGTGCATGAGGGAGCCATCTACCTGCACGAGGGGCAACGATATCTCGTGGAATCTCTGGATTGGGAGGATGGCTTCGCCCACGTACGGGCCGTGGAGGTGGATTTTTATACCGAGGCCAGCCAGAACACCCGCATCGACATCCAGGAAACCGTGGAAGAGAGGCCAAAGGCCCATATGCACCTGGCGCGGGGGCAGGTGATGCTGACGACGCGCGCCACAAGTTACAGGCGCCTGCGCCTGGGCACCATGGAGCACCTGGGATGGGGAGAGATCGATCTGCCCGAACAAACCATGCTCACGTCCGCCTGCTGGCTGAGGGTGGCCGACCAGGTCGTGTCACGATTGCGTGACGAGGGGTGGTGGGACGAGAGGGAGGACGGATCGCGAGGCCCCAACTGGCCCGCCCAGAGCGAGAAGGCGCGTCGTCGCGACGGTCATCGCTGCAGGCAATGTGGCGCCCCACAGCGTCCCGGCCGCAAGCACGATGTCCATCACATTCGACCCTTTCGGGAATTCAACTGGCTGCCGGGCAAGAACGAAAATTATCGTCAGGCGAACGCCCTTTCCAACCTCATCACCCTCTGTCCCCGATGCCACCGACAGGCCGAGCAGGCGGTGGCTGTGCGGGGCACCCTAGCGCACCTGGCCCACGTCGTCAGACACGTGATCCCCCTGCACCTCATGTGCGATTATCGGGACATCGGCGTCTCTTCCGACAGCGAGTGCTCGCAGACGGGGGGCCCCACCATCTTTATCTACGACCGCATCGCCTCCGGCGTCGGGCTGAGCGATGAGACCTTTCGCCTCTACGAGCAACTGCTGCGTGGGGCCTCTGAACTGGTGCGCGACTGCCCCTGCGAGGGGGGATGCCCCTCCTGCATCGGCGTGACCGGCCTCTCCCATGGGCGCGAAAAGGCACAGGTCCTTCGGCTTATCGATGGCCTAAAGGGAGAATATGACATCGAGAGTGCATAAACTCTTTGGTTTTACGCGATATTTACGTTCATACCTATGAATATAGGGCATCAGGTGCTATAATGTCTGTCGAATGGGTGATGGTATGCATGCTTTCTTCTCCACAAAGGTGCTATGGATCTTGAAGAGCGATTACAAAAAGCGGGATTGCTGAAAAAAGGAGCCGACCGTCATCGGGCGTCAAAGGGCTCCCCCCTCACCTCGTTGATGGAGGGTCACTGGGTCCAGACCTCCCGGGGACGATGTTTTGTCATAGAGCAAGATCATGCCCTGGAGCAGCGGCACGGGTCCCAACAACTCGTGCGCGCACTTGGGGTGGCGAACAAGACGTGGACGCCCTTTATCATCGGCGCAAAAAACGACACCTTTGATCTGCAAAAGGCCCTCTTTATCGACACAGAGACGACGGGGCTCGGCCGTGGGGGCGGGACATACGTCTTTCTCGTGGGTCTGGGCTTCTTTCAGGAGGATCGGTTTCGCCTTTTGCAATACTTTATGCCCGACTATGGCGACGAAGGGGCATTGCTCCACCTCCTGGCGGAACATCTTGCAGGACATCAGGGCCTCGTCAGCTTTAACGGGCGCTCTTTCGACTGGCCCCTGCTCCGCACGCGCTACATACTTTCCCACGGGGGGCTCACTTTCGACGACACGCCCCATCTGGACTTGCTCCTTCTGGCACGGCGCCTGTGGAGGCGGGTCCTGCCCTCATGTGCCCTATCGCACCTTGAGAGCACGGTGCTTGACGTGGAACGCGAGGGCACGGACGTGCCGGGATACGAAAT
>CAZMOW010000037.1:0-12547 GCA_964567975.1 uncultured Anaerolineales bacterium
AGTTCATGGCCACAAAGGGATCCTCAGATCGCTTTGGCAGTTGATCCACGATGGCGTCGAGGAGCCTGATGCCCACCGAGATGGCGCGAGGAAAGCGGGCCACCACGTCCCCTCCCTGCTCCAGGATCGCCTCATGTGCCGGCGAAAGATCGGCCACGCCACAGAAATCTGCACCTCCCACCTCAGCCAGTTGCCGCAATTCGTCCAAACGTTCCATCTTTTCTTTCCCCCTCCATTTCTGAAAGACAACTTGAGATAAGCTTTATGTTTAGTCATATAGTCGGTTTCGGCGTAAAACCAGTGTCTCGGCTGCCTCTCTATGGACGAAACCATCCCGAATTCAGACCAATTAGCGGCACAATGTAGTAGATAAGGCCGACTCGACTTTATCTCAAATTGGCTGTTTCTTTGACATGAAGCCCCGATAGTGCTAAAATCCCCTCTAACATGTGGGGATAGTGTAGGGTATTCTGCTGAGAAATGTAAAATGGCTTCTGTTTTACTGCTTAATGCAACGTATGAGCCACTCAACGTCGTCAGCGTGCGCCGGGCAATAGTGCTCCTGCTCAAGGAGAAAGCAGAAATTCTGGAAGCCGCCGAGCAGCGCATTCACGCTGCCGAGTTCTCCATACCCAAACCCCTCGTCATCCGCCTGGTCTACTATGTACGGGTTCCGCGTAGCCTCAAGATCCCCCTCACGCGTCGCACGTTGATGGTGCGTGACAACTATACCTGCCAGTACTGCGGCACGCAGTTGTCCAAGTCGCAGTTGACCATGGATCACATCGTCCCCAAGGTGCGAGGCGGCGAGACGACGTGGGATAACGTGGTGTGTGCCTGCAAGGCCTGCAACGCGCGCAAGGGGGCCAAAAGCCTCAAAGAGGCGAACATGCAGCTGCTCAAAAAGCCCTCCCGCCCCGAATATGTAGCCGTGGTCCTGCTGAGCCGCTCGTCCACCAGGGACGTGTGGAATAAATATCTTCCCCAGGTGTCCACGGCTGGCGCGTAGGCGCTTTCCGCAACCACGTGTAGCGACTCTTCCAGTATCAGCCGATCACCAGCAGACGATCCATCGGCCAAAGTGACGGACAACCTCTCACCATCGTAGGGATCGTACATGCCCACCTCGATCTGGTACTCTCCGGGCGGAGCATTCTCGTCCAGGGAAATGACGTGGCGATCCACGATCACCTCCCCCACAAACCATTGGTAGGTGGGATAGCCACCTTCCGCAGGCCGACTGTCGTGGCCGCCCCACACGGGGCCTCCCGTGGCCGGATTGTGCGCCGCGCCCAAAATGTGTACGAACACCATATAGTCCTGGTGCAACTTTTTCTGCGCCTGCCACTGTATATCCAGCGTCACCCGATCGCCGGGCGCAATGATGTCGAGTCCCTGCTCATGACGCAGTGCATAACCCTCCAGGACTATATCCTCTCCCAGACGGGCGTCCACACGGTCCTCGGGCGCCTGGGCACGGGGCAAAGGCGACGTGCCCTCTATGCGCAGCGTGCCCAGCACGTGCTCCTCGCCTTCTCGCGACGAAAGCACGATCTCGTACTGACCGGCTGGTGTGGCGGCATGTACGGGAAAATCGAACTGCTGCCGCTGATCCTCACGCACGTCGGCGGGCTCCTGACGCTGTTCCATCAAAATCCGTCCCCGCCCATCCCGCAGCGCCACCCCCACAGCGCCTTCCGGCAATCGCTCCCACAGCAAGGAGACGCGGATGGTGCTCTGCGGCGGAAAGGTGCGCACGGGAAGTTCCCAGCCCATCAGGCGCCCTCCCACACCCACAGCCAGATCCACGGGATGCTGTGGTGCGTAGCCATTATCAGTGAGCGAGGGCGGCTCCTTCTCTCGGGCAAAGAGGTGAAGGGCGTTGTGCGCATAGGGCTGCGCGAACACCCCCTCGTACCGCGCCTGCAGTCCCTTTCTCACCAGGCCCTCGGGATCCGTGAGATGCTCCTCTACCTGGGCCAGCCAGATGCGATCGTAGGAGGCAGCCAGCTCGTCCAGCCGCGCCTCCACGTCATGCGCCCTGACGTGTGCCTCGCTCCCGGAGACGGTGTGCATGGGCGGACGCCACACCGAGTCGGGAAAGCGATCATAGTAGTAAAGAAAGAGGGGATATCGTCCTCCCGAATTGAGAAGGACGGCATCCTCCTCCTCGGCCTGGCTCAAAATGGTGCGTACCATGGTCTGCAGGTCATCGCGCAGGTAGCGGTGTCCATAGTAGCCGGGCAGGACGGCGATCCACAGGGCTATCAGCCCCGTGGCCCCCAGCCAGGCCACCCACTGCCAATGCCGGGCGATGGACGCCACCCCCCAGGCCAGTAGGAGCCAAAAGGCGGGGGCAAAGGGAACAAAGTAACGGGCCTCAACCTTTGGCGTGTAAAAGAGGCCGCGCGGAATGGAGGCCAGATAGATCAGGACACCGGACAACACCACGGTGAGGCATAGGGTCAGGGCATCCAGCATGCAGTGATCTCCCCTACACCCTTTTTCTCGCTGCCGCCACGCGTATATGAAATGCCCTGCCCCCACCGCCAACAGGACAAAGACAAAAAGTACGGCCCACGTGTAGCGCTCGATATGCACCGAGATGCCCGTCGTCAGGAGCGTGGTATACAGCCTGACAAAAAAAGGCACGCTGAACGGTTCGGCCACGGACCACGTGCGCATGCGCCCCCACGAGAGGACCAGCCAGACACCCACAGCCAACAGCACGACCACCTGGGACACCACCCACTTAAGCAAAAGCTGCCCACGGGCTCGCGCCTGCGCCGTCAGAAGCATCACCAGCACGATCACGTTCTCCACCAGCAGGATGGTACCGGTGAGGAAAATGGTATAGAGGGCACCGATGGAAGCCAGAGTATAAAAAGCCAGAAGGCGATTGGCGCGCCGGGCGGAAACGGAGGTCCTCTCTGCCCGCAGCCAGCGCAGGAAAAGGTAGAGAGACAGGGTACCCAAGAGTCCCGCCAACACATACATGCGCATCTCCTGGGACCACCAGATGTGAAAGCGGGCCAATGCGGTCAGCAACGCGCCCAGGCTGGCCGTCAAGGGCCCCTCAACCAGGCGACCAAAGCTGTAGACGACGGCCACCGTCAACACGCCAAAGGCCGCGGAGAGGGCCCGCATGGCGAACTCGGTCTCGCCAAAGAGTTTCACCCAACCCCAAAGGGACCAGAAATAAAGGGGGGGATGCACGTCGGCCGCCGTCCATTCGGTACAGCCAAGGAGCCCTTTGCGCACAGCCCATACTGCCAGGGCCTCATCCCACCACAGGTTTGCGGCCCCCAGGCGGTAGATCCGGGCGGCAAAGGCGATCAGGAGGATACAGATGGGCGTCGCCCACGGGGGAATCCCATCGTCGCGGCGATCAACTCTGGCGGATGACTTCATCCAACAAACTCCGAAGTTTCGTCTGCGTCGCCGTGCGGATGGTGGGCTGCTCCTTGAGCCCCTGCCCCATGTAACGGGGAAGGTTCTCCAGAACAACGATGGGTGGGGCGTCGTCGTCCTCCACGTGCAAGCGGACCTCCGGATCGGTAAAGACGATGACGCCGTTGACGGGGATATCCTCCTCCATCACCTGATCTATCCATTCCTTGAGCCAGCCCACTTCCTCCTCCATCTCCTTGTGGGGCTTGCCCAGGCTGGGCTCCCCAAATAGCTGAAGCAACCGACGCCAACCCGCCTTGTGGTGCCAACCTCCATCCTCATAGATCACCGTGCCCTTTTGCCCCCTGGGTTTGACGATGGTCAGGCCATGATGGGAGGCGACGACGTGGTCGGAGGAGAGATAGTAATCGTAAAGGGCATAGCGTTTGTCCAGTTGCTCCAGGGCGTCCTCCAGGATCTGATCCGCCCTGGGTTCGCGCACGTAACGATTGGTCATATAGGAGCCCAAACTCGCGCCCAGGAGCCCGATGACCAAAAAAAGATAGGCCAGAATTGGAGAGCGAGAGGTGGTCATCAGACCGAGAAAGAGGGCGCCGAAACCGACATAGCTCCCCCATTTGGCATACTTGGCCCGCTTCTCCAGGAATTCGTCGTTCGTGTAAACTTTCATCAACTACTCCAAAGGCTACCAAGAGTGTCAAAGGCTGCGAACGGCGCACGTCCACCGCCTCCGGACGCCCTCTTATCTACTGAATGACGTTCGCGCCCTCAACGTCGCGCCGAATCGTTCCCACCAGGTCGGCCTCCACGGCGTCGATGGCCACCCCCACGGCGTTCTCGATTGCCAGGGGATCGGAGCGCCCATGGGCGACGATCACCACGCCGTCGACCCCCAGGAGGGGCGCACCGCCATATTCCCGATAGTCCAGTTTCTTTGCGGTGGCGCGAAAGGCGGGCTTGACCAACAGGGCGCCAAAGCTGGCCAAAGGACGACTTTTGATCTCGGTGCGAAGGCTATGAAGGAGCATGGCCGCCACGCCCTCTGCCGTCTTGATGGCCACGTTGCCCACAAAACCATCCGCCACCACCACATCCGCAAAGCCCTGGGCAAGGTCCTTGCCCTCCACGTTGCCCACAAAAGCGAGATCGAGCTCCCGCAGACGCCGGTGTGCCTCCTGGACCAGAGCGTTCCCTTTGGTAGCTTCCTCACCATTGGAGAGGAGACCCACGCGCGGGGACGATATGCCCATGACCCGCCTAGCATAGGCGTTGCCCATGAAGGCAAACTGCACCAGCCATTCCGGCTTGCAGTCCGTGTTGGCGCCGATATCCAGTAGTAAGGCCGTGCCGTCCAGCGTGGGGAATATGGTGGACAGGGCGGGCCGATCAATGCCCGCGATGCGGCCTATGCGCCCCGCCCCGACCAGGGCGCTCGCCAGCACACCGCCGGAATTACCCGCGGACACAAAGGCACTGGCCTCCCCGTCGCGCACGAGTCCGACCCCCACCACCATGGAGGCGTCGGTTTTGCTACGTACTGCCTGGCTGGGATGCTCCCCCATCTCCACCACCTGGCTGGCGTGCACGATAGAAAGGGGCAGTCCCTCCGCATCGTGGCGCCCCAACTCCGCCTCTATCTCCTCTTCACGTCCTACCAGGATGATCTCCCGACCGTAGCGTTGCGTGGCGCGCACGGCGCCCGCCACGTCCACTGCGGGCGCCTGATCGCTCCCCATGGCATCGACAACGATGGGCCCCTCCACGTCCTACCCCCTCCCACTCTTATCCGCTCCAAACATACTCGCCAGCCACCCCAAAGAGGCAGCCAGAGAACAGATGAACCATATCCTGTGCTCACGCTGCACACAAGCGCCCTTATTGTACCGTGAAAACGCGAGTTGACAAGTGAACGGAAAACGTTATAATAGGGCTCACAATGAGCCCTCGTGGTGGAACTGGCATACACAACAGGTTGAGGGCCTGTGTCCGTAAGGACGTACTGGTTCGAATCCAGTCGGGGGCACCATATAGACAATATCCATTCACATACGGGCCAAGCTTCTTTATTAGAGGAAGCTTGGCTTCTTTGTACTAGAGGAGGCCCCCATGCCCCCAGGCGAACGCCCCAACATCCTGCTCATCCTGACGGACCAACAACGCTACGACACCCTTGGTTGCTACGGCGCGGAGACGTGCCGCACACCGCACCTGGACGCCCTTGCCCGACGTGGCGTGCGTTTTTCCTCCGCTTACACGGCGGCCGTGGCCTGCAGCCCGAGCCGGGCTATGCTCTTTACAGGACTGTATCCTCACAAGAATCACGTGGAGTCCAACAACCAGATCCTCAATCCGGAGATCCCAAACCTGGCGGGCGAACTGCGTCGCGCCGGATACAATCTGGGTTACGCGGGGAAATGGCACCTCGACAACTCTCGCGTGGCCACCCAGTACGGGTTCGAGGGCAAGGATTTCCCCAGCTATGGCTATCCGCCGGCCGGCGGCATCATCGAGGGGCTGCACTATCATCGAGGACGGGTGGCGAATGGGGTGTCCAACATCACCACCCACTATGGGGACTATTTAAAGGCACACGGCCTAAAAACCCCCGAGTTGCTGGAGGCCTCCTACGGTGAGGGGCCCAACCGACGCATGAAACGGCACGAGATCTATGCCCTGCATTCGGGGACCATAGAGCACTCTTTCGAGGCCCTGGTCAGCGAGGAGGCCGTGCGCCTGCTGCACGCGCTCAAGGAGAGGCGCGAGAAGGAAGACAAGCCATTCTTTTTGTGGGCCAACTATTGGGGGCCCCATACGCCCTGCCTGGTCCCCGAACCCTACTATTCCATGTACGATCCCACCGAGCTCGCCATGGAGCCCAGCTTCACGGAGACCTGGCAGCGCAAGCCCAGCCATCAAAAGATCACAGAGCGCGCATGGGGTCTGTCGGGCAACGGTTGGGAGGGCTGGCGCGAGATCGTGGCCCGCTATTGGGGCTATGTGACCATGCTCGACGAACTGATCGGGCGCGTGCTGGACGAGGTGCAGCGCCTGGGCCTGATGGAGAACACGCTGGTGATCTTTTCCAGCGACCACGGGGACATGATGGGCGCCCACAGGCTCATCGAAAAGGGGCCCTTTGGCTACGAGGAATCCTTTCTCCTTCCCCTTATCGCCGCGCATCCGGAATGCGAGGCGCCGGGCAGCGTACGCGACGAGTTCGTGTATCTCCAGGATCTCTTTCCCACCTTTCTGGAGATGGCGGGCCGCACAGTTCCGGAGGAATGCGACACCAGCAGCATCCTGGACAACATCCTGGGACAGGACGATCCGATAAAGAGGGACAGCATCTATGGCTATAGCGGACACGGTCTGCCCACGTCCCTGCGCATGGTGCGCACGCGGGAGCACAAGCTCGTGCTCACCCCCTCCGAGCGGGGTGTGATCCACGACCTGCTGAACGACCCGTGGGAGACGCTGGAACTGTACGACGTGGCCCACGATCCCTACGAGATGCGCAACCTCATCGCCCTACCCGAGACCCGTGGCGCCCAGGAAGAGATGATGGGGCGCATGGCACAATATATGTCGCAATTGAACGACCCCCTGCAGGACTATGTGCGGGGCATCCGGAAGGAGGGGCGCGGGTGCACGCAAAGACTGTTGAAATGACCGGATATCTCAGAAAGAAGAAACCGACGGGGCAGCGTAGCATGAGCGCAGTCTTGGATACCGCCCCAGATGCGTCGACGCAGGTCGACGCCCGGCGCGAAGCGCCTTTGCGCTGGGCTTCAGACCGAGCATATTCGGGACGTTCGTTCCCTGGCTTTCGCCGGCTGAAGCCAGCTCATGAGGCCTGTCGGCCGATCATCCGCCTGCGCGGATGAAGAATGGCCAACAATCTACGATATTCGCGTGCGCCCAAGGACGCCAGCTGTTTGACGCGAGGGGCCCCAGAAGATCGCCTCGGCGGGCATTTTTAAGGCAACGTATTTGTGGAATATGTGAGGTCGTATATCCTAGAGAAGCGTTGTAACCTTGTTCTATAATTCAATCAACAGTAGATAAAGGAGCGAGTGAAACATGAATATCATCCTGGTCATCTTTGATTCTCTACGCAAGGATTCCACGGGCGTGTACGGTCCCTCCCCGTGGGGGGAACTCCAGACACCCCACTTTGAGGCGTTTGCCGAGGAATCGTTGGTCATGACCCGGGCCTATCCCGAATCCCTGCCCACGCTGCCCACGCGGCGCGCCATCTATACGGGCAAGCGCGTGTATCCCTTTTATGACGGCGATTTCCGGCTCAAGGGCGATTTTGTAGGGGCGCCGGGCTGGGGTCCCATCCCCGAGGAGCAGGAGACGCTGGCCGAGATCCTCAGCGCGGCCGGCTACCGCACGGGCCTGATCTCCGACGTCTACCACCAGTTCAAGCCCTCCAAAAACTTTTGGCGCGGCTTTGATCAGTGGAAGTTCCTGCGCGGTCAGGAGCGGGACCCCTATCGCTCGGGGCCACGCCTGACCCAGAAAGAGATCGACCACTGGCTGCCCAAAGAGATGCAGAACGAGGGCACCATCGAGTTCATCCAGCAGGCCATCATGAACATCCACGACCGCACCAAAGAGGAGGACTTTTTTGCGCCGCGCGTGCTCAAGGAATCGGCCCTCTGGCTGGAACAGAACCAGGACGCCGACGACGTCTTCCTCACCGTCGAGTCCTTTAACCCCCACGAGCCCTGGCTCGTCCCGGGCCATTATCGCGACCTATACCTGGACGAGGATGGACAGGAGCAGGTCAAGTCGGGATACGAGGACGTATCGGAACTGGATCCCTATCTTCTAAAGCGCACGCGGGCCAACTACAAGGGAGCCGTGACCCTCTGTGACCGCTGGTTCGGCTACTTTATGGAGAGCCTGCGGGTGCTGGATATGCTGGACGATGCCATGGTCATCTTTACCTCCGATCACGGACATTCCATCGGGGACCGGGACTATATGGGGAAGCGGGGCTATCCCTCCATGCCAGAGGTCTATGACGTCCCCCTGATGGTGCGCTTCCCCGGGGCCGAACACGCGGGCACCACCAGCGACCTGTTCGTCCAACACCACGACATCACAGACGCCATCCTGGAGGTGGCAGGGGTCGAGGCGCCGTCCGAGATCGACGGTATCTCCTTCCTCGGCGACGCCCTGGCCGGCAACGAGGGCCCACGCGATCACGCCACCGTGGGCTGGGGCTCTGCCGCCACAGTGATCACAGGGCGCTGGTGGCTCAACTACAAGGTCGATGAGACGGGCTTTTTGCTCTACGATCTGATGGCCGACGATCCCTTTGCCGACAACGTGGCCTCGGAGCACCCCGACGTGGTCCGCGAACTCGTGGCTGTGGCCAAAGAGGACGCGGGCGGGGCTTTTCCCAAGTGGGTCGTCAAATTGGCCGAGAATCAGGCCGACGCGCCGGGCTGCAGCGATCTCGCCGCACGCGAATAGAGGATAAAGGCTGCCCGACACGTTTGCCAGTGTCAGGCAGCCTGCTATACTTTTCCTGGTGACCCCAGAGGGGTCCGAAAGGGGCCTTTTTGATACATATACGGCACTTTTTATTGCTTGCCCTTCTCAGCCTCTTTTTCTGCGGCTGTCAGTCGATGGTGGCCCCTGAAGAGCAAGCGCAAACACGGGAGGCGACGGCCATGTCCGACAAGGTAATCAAGAGCGACGAGGAGTGGCGCGAGATACTGACGCCACAGCAGTACGAGGTCACGCGGCAGGGGGGAACAGAACCTCCCTTTAGCGGCGAGTACTATGATCACCACGAGGAAGGCATCTACAGATGCGTATGCTGTGGCAACGAGCTGTTCAGCTCGGAGACCAAGTTCGAATCGGGGACCGGCTGGCCCAGTTTCTGGGAGCCCATCACCGAAGATGCTGTGAGAGAGCTGTCCGACACCAGCCATGGCATGACCCGCACAGAGGTGCGATGCAATCGCTGCGATGCCCATCTGGGCCACGTGTTCGAGGACGGCCCCGAGCCCACGGGCCTCCGCTATTGCATCAACTCGGTGGCCCTGGCGTTCGAGGCGCAGGAATAGTACTCGACAAATAGTGGTCCATCGTTCCCATATATCATGCAAATGAAATCTAACCAAGAGGTGTTCCCCCAGATGCAGAACAGTTACCATACCTTTTTCATCCCCGTCATGGGCACCGGCCACTCGGCCGATACCCCCATCCATATGGCCCCTTTGGGTATCTCCTCAGTCATCTCGCTGGTGGATGACCAACTGTTATACAGGATGGGCAGACATTATGCGCAAGAATATGGGTTGCCCTATCCCACCATCTCGGCACAGAAGAAGGACAGCCGGGCCAAACGTATCACCGCCTATCTGAACACCGTGCACGACATCGTAGAGATGAGGATAAAAGCCATCAAGGACCTGCCCTTTTTCGAGGACAATGACAAGCGCAGGTATTTCGAGTTGCTTCCCGATCACGCGCCCCTGAAGCGGGATTATCAAGCCTTTCTGCAGATGAAGAAAGGTCCCACCAGGGACAAAGTGGCCCGTGACCTGACCCGTCGCATGCGGCCCGGCTCCATCGACGCCAATATCATGGTCAAGGTGGATCGGGTCAACTATGATAGCGAGGGGAATCAACTGGGGGATAAATATACGGACGCCCTGGCCGCCCTGCGAGGCTATGCACGGAGCAAGCTGCGGTCCAGACTGGTGCTCTCGGCGGGCATCAACCGCCGCCTCTTCAGCCACATGACCGAGTTCGCCGACTTTTATCGAGACGAGGCAGGGAAGATAAAAAAGAGGATCGTCATCAAGGTCAGCGACTTTCGCTCCGCCCGCATCCAGGGCAGATTTCTGGCCCGCAAGGGCCTGGAGGTACACGAATTCCGCGTGGAGTCGGGCCTCAACTGTGGCGGGCACGCCTTTCCCATGGGGGGGATGTTGCTGCCGACCCTGCTCCAAGATTTCAAGGAAAAGCGCGAGCAGTTGGCGGCCAGATTCCAGCCCCAGGTGGCAGAATACTATACCGCGCAACGGGGCGATTGTCCCCAGGCCGTCTTTGAGCACGAGCCGCTGATAACGGTCCAGGGGGGCATCGGCACCCACGGCGAGATGCGCAGGCTGCTGGAGGATTTCAAGATGGACGGGACCGGGTGGGCCAGTCCCTTTTTACTGGTGCCCGAGGCCACCTGCGTGGACGACACCACGCGGGAGCTTCTCGCACAGGCAGGCGAGGGGGACGTATACATCAGCGACGTGTCCCCATTGAATATTCCCTTTATCAACCTACACGGCACAGGGTCGGAGATATGGACCCGGGAGAGAATAGAGGCCGGCATACCCGGCTCCCCTTGTCCCAAAGGGTTCGCGCGCCTGAACACCGAGTATACAGAGAGGCCCCTGTGTATCTCGTCCCGGGAATATCAGAAGAGGAAACTGGCCGAGATTGCCGAGATGGATCTTCCAGAGGCGGAGAAGGAGCGCCTGCGCGATCAGGTCGTACAAAAGACGTGCATCTGCGATCATCTGGGGAACGGGGCCCTCATCACACTGGGACTGGCCAAGGAATCCGAGGCTCCCCAGGCCATATGTCCAGGACCCAACCTGCGTTGGTTCGAAGGGACCTACACCCTGCAGGAGATGGTGGATCACATATACGGCAGGACCCCCTCCCTGGTACCGGCCGAGCGACCTCACATGTTCGCCCAGGAGGCGGTGCTCAACGTGGACTTTTTTGAGAAGCAGGTGGCACGCGCCTCCTCCGAGCAAGAGATCTCCTCTCTGGAAGAGACGGCGGCCAACCTACAAAAGAGCATGGACCTCTGTTGGGAACTGGCCGCGGAACAGCCCTATGAGGACGAGAATCTGGATTCCATCCGCCCCTGCATCGCAGAACAGCGGGAGCGGCTAAAGGCCCTATGCGCCCGGTTGCGGGCGTCTGCACCGGCTCCCACGGCCTGAGGATCAGTAGCGTCGCACAATGGATCGTAGACAATAATCATCGGGAGGAAGCGATATGTCCATCGACGTGGCACCCCTGTTCGAACCCCTTGTCGTCCGAGACAAAGAACTGTCCAACCGCATCGTCATGCCCCCCATGGCCACCTGTCGCGATCTATGCGGGGCAGAGGGCGTGGAATGGTACAGGCGACGCGCGGAGGGAGGCGTGAGCCTGGTCATCGTGGAGGCCAAGCATGTGGACACCTTTGGCTCGACATTCACGGGCAAGAACCTGAGCCCCCTGGTGGAGGCCATCCACGCAGAGGGCGCTCTGGCCGCCTTTCAACTCTTTCCCGCCACCTTTGGCAGATCGGCCCCGGCGGAACTCTCCACGGATGAGATAGAGGAGATGATCGCCCAATATGAGCTCGCCACCCGGGTATGCGCCGAGGCGGGGTTCGATGGCGTGGAGCCCCACGGCGCCCACGGCTATCTCCTCAATCAATTCTTCTCGCCCGTGCAGAATCGGCGCACCGATGACTATGGCGGTTCCCTCCAGGACCGCATGCGCCTGGCCCTGGATATTGTCAGCGCCATACGCCCCATCTGCGACGAGGAGGAGGTGCTCCTCCTCTACCGCCACACCCCCGTGGGCGAGGGCTATGGCATCGAAGAGAGCCTGCAACTGGGCGAGGCCCTGGTGAACGCCGGACTGGACATCCTCGACCTCTCTCCCTCCAGCATCGAGGCCCCCGGCGACAAGGCGGCTCCTTTCAGGCCCCTGGGCATACCCCTCATCGCCGTCGGCGAACTGGACGTCGTAGAACGGGCGCTGGAGGTACTGAACGAGAATCGCGCCGATCTGGTGGCCATAGGGCGGGGGCTGATCGCCGATCCGGACTGGCAACGAAAGATCAGGGAAGGGCGGCTGGACGAGATCGTGGGCTGTATCCGGTGCGACGAGAAATGCCACGGCAACCTGCGCAAGGGCATCCCCATCGCCTGCACCCAATGGTAGGCAAATCTACTTTGCAGATTTGCTCGCAGAATCGCTTCGCGATTCTGTACGTCTTTTGGCAATGGCGCACTCGCCGCTACACATTATGCAGAATCGGCAAGCCGATTCTGCCAGCCATCGAATCAATTCGACGTCTGGCACACCAAACGCGCTGAAAGCGCGT